>JAQVAR010000088.1 GCA_028690725.1 Candidatus Iainarchaeum sp. | reverse complement strand
CACACACTCCGTCACCACAAAAACATTTTTTAACACAATACGGAATATCATTCCCCTCATCAACACACAAACCAACACAATCAGGACCAACATTATTATCAGAAACATTATCCTCTATTCTAGTCGAAACATACTGCTTTAATGATTCAAACGATTCTTGAACATAAACCGGAACACCCCCAACCTCAACAACCAAATTACCATCAACATTAACAACACCATAATTAAAAGCAGACTCATAACCCACAACATCAATACCAGAATCATACTTCGGAATAGCCTCAACAATCTTAACAAAATCAATACCCCCAACATCAAAAGAAACAGTTTTAAAATTCAAATCAGATTCCCCCCAATAATCCCACCAAACAACCCAAACAGGCACACCAACCCTCACAAACTTATAAACATAAACACCACCCGACTCAACAATAGTCTCAATATTACCCCAATCAAAACCACCCAACATTTCAACCATCAACTTATAAGAAAAATAAGAAAGTCTTGGCTTGTTAAACATGTCTTCATCTTCACCAGGACCTTGTCCATCAGAAATTAAACCCATTGAATTAAAAATTGAATCACTCACACCAGAAAAATTATTCCACTCCACAAGATTATTCCACATTATTTTGCTTACCCCTTGTTTAATATTAAAAACATGTGTTTTCACCAAGAATTGTGCTTGTTGTAATTCTGTTTGATTTTTTGATTCTATTCCTAAAACATCTTTTGGACTACCCTGCCAAGTCCCATGTTCACAACTCCAAATTTCTATGTTATCATAACCATTTTCAACCAATAATCTTTTGTATTCTGGAACAGCTCGCATATTCCACAAAGAATAATTCCCCCAATGATGCAAATCAATAACATCAAACAAATTTTCACCAGACGTTTTTTCAATAACACTCCTAATAAAAGGAGAAATATTCATACTATCAGTTGGAGCAATAAGAACTATTTTTGCTTCAGGATCAATTTTTTTTAATACAGAATTAATAATTTTTAACCATTCAATATAATCATCAACGTCCCTATTAGAATTCGTCCAACCCAAAATCTCATTTCCAACCTGCCAATATTTTACACGAACATTAGAAGAAGCATCATTGATACCATCACCATTATACCTTTCAACAACACTAGCAACAAACCTAGAATATTCTTCTGGATAATCAATAGGATTTCTTAATTTGGGTTTGTTTTGTACACTTTCAACTCCGCCTCCCTCAGAAAAAACACCAAGCCAATTTATTTCTAATTTAGAATCATAAATTCTTTTTATTATTGAATCAGTCAACATAGTATTATCCCAATTATATCCCTTCCCTATTTCCGGTTCAATCAAATCCCATATTAATTGAACATTACTTCTTGTCCAATGAGCACCCAAATTTTCCATGTGTTTTTCAGCCCAATCAAAATATTGTGTTGTATTAAAACCCATTCTTTGATTAAAATAAACAAACTCATTTGAAGAAAAAGCAGCAAAAATACCAAAAGGAGAATCTTCAAATTCTACAATTTCTTCAAAAGAATCATCAATTAAATAATTTTGATCATCAGGAAAATCGTCTTGAATAATTTCTTCAAGAGAATAATTTTGTTCATCAAAAATTGGTTTGAAAACAAAAAAAATTATTCCAATAATAATCAAAAAAATTATGATTCCAATAACAAAGTATTTTAATTTATTATTTTTTCCAACAACTTGTTCGTCTTTTTCAAGAAAACTATTTTTTTCATTATTATCATATTCTCGTATTAAACCATCATCAAAATTTTTATTAACAAATTCTTTATCCATAAAAATCAACAAATATTAATTTTGAAAAAATTATATAAATACTCAACGTTTTTTATAATACATTAAAGGAATTTGCTCTTTTTAATTCTTTTTAATGAATATTTAAACAAAAATATTTGTTATGAAAAAAAATTGAAGAATTCACACTTAAAATTTGAATATTTGCTCAAATTTAAAAATGTGGTCTTGTTTTAGTTGTTCAAACAAATATTTATATTGTTTTAATCATTGTTTTTCTCATGGAATCCTATTTTTTAAAAGAAAATTGGCATAATGATTCTTTAAAAAAAGTTGAAGGACTTTTAGAAACCAATTTTAAAAAAGGCTTGTCTAATAATGAAATACAAAAAAGGATTAGTTTTTTTGGTTATAATGAATTAAAAGAAAAAAAACGAATTTCTGTTTATACTATTTTTTTTGGTCAATTTAAAAGTATTTTAGTAATTGCTTTGCTCATTGCAACAGCATTATCTGTTGTTATGAATGAATTACTTGATGCGGGAGTAATAATGTTAGTATTATTATTAAACGCAATTATTGGAACTATTCAAGAATATAATGCTGAAAAGGCAATTGAGGCTCTAAAAAAACTTTCAGCAACACACGCAAGGACAATTAGAAATGGAAAACAAACAAAATTATTTGCAAGAGATCTTGTTCTGGGAGACATAATTCTTTTAGAAACAGGCGATAGAGTACCTGCTGATGCAAGAATAATTGAAGAAGCTAATTTAGAAATTGATGAATCAATGTTAACAGGAGAGAGTG
>JAQVAR010000019.1 GCA_028690725.1 Candidatus Iainarchaeum sp. | reverse complement strand
AGTTTGTTTGGAATCAAGATCAAAATGGTTTAGAATGTGCTGTTGAATGTAATGGTTCTTGGGCAAAATATGATAATATTTTTGTTTGTTATCAAAAGAATTTTCCACACAGCCCAGACGGTAGAGCAAGTATTTATTTTAATGACATTTACATGAATAAAATTGGTGCTACAAGTAATGATATTACTAAAAAAGCAAACATTATATTTGATGGTAATTCTTATTGGATTTCTTTTAAAGCAATAATTGATTCTAATGATGTTTCTTATAATGACTTGTTGTCTATGACAAAATTGGAAAATGCAATTATCGAAAATATTGATTCGATTGGAACTGGAAATTATTTGGGTGAAAGAAGACTAAACAGTTTTTCTTGTAAATTAGATAATTTGGATGAACAAATAACACTTAGAACTGCAAATAATTATTATTTGCCCACTTCAAGTAATTGTAATGTTACAACTTTACCCGCAATCAGATCTGGCTTTGAATGGAAAAAACAATATTTACAAAAAGGAACTTATTATTTTTATAATAAAATAAAAATTGAAAAAGCACAAGACAATAATGATTTGAAAATGAATTTTAGGGCATCACAACAAAATAATCAAAGTTCTTCTGAAACTAATTTAAATGAATTTAATTTGCCAATAGGAGTATATACAGGAAATGAAATTTATGCTGAAATACAAATACAGGATAATCCTTGGACAACACTTGATTTTGTTGATACTACTAAAACAGCAAATTTACCATTTAGTCAAAATAAGAATTTAAAATTACAAATTTATAATGGAACTGGAGGGGCAATAACAAATGGAAAAGTTAGTTTGTTTTCGTATGGTAGTATTGGCGCAAGGGTTGCTTTCATTAATAATGATGCTGAGCCGAGTGGCGATTTATTAATTGATGGAAATAAATCAAAAATAATTGGAAACAATTTCAATATTACAAGAAGCACTAATATTGAATTGGATGCACAAATAAAATCTACTGAAGAATATTCACAAAATTTTTTGGTAATTGTTTTTGAATATAATGATTCTAATAATATACGAAGAAGATTTGTTGATGTTGTCAATATTGAAACAAAAGGCGGAACAATAACTTTGAATTCAAAATTCTTTGTTTATGTTTCCAATCAACTCTACACTGGAGAAATTTTTTCTGGAACAACCAGCCCAGAAATTAGCTCTGTTAAAATAGAAGTTGAAGAAAATTGTGAAGATGAATATAATTCTAATAATATATCAAAAACAATTAATATTAATCCAGCAAATAATAGTGAAGACTTTTTTATAAGTGGTAGCGAGTTTGGAGCAATAATTGAAGGAGTTTATGGTTATGATGATTGTTTATGGGTTACAATACAACCCAAACAAAAAAGTGATGAGTATTACGAACCAATAATTAGACAAAAAGTTTTAGCTGGGCATTATGGTGCTTTTGATCCTTCGTTGGGTTGTGTTAATATAAGAAGTGGTACTGGTAAAAAATACGGAAATTTGAATTGGGGCGAAACCGCTGAGCTTTTTGTTGAAAATAAGTGTTTACAACCAATAAGATTCAAAATAAGTACTGGTTTAGAATGTATTACTTTTGATAATACCCCTTGTAACCCTTCTAATGGTTATGCATTAGAACCAGGAGAAAATAAAATAATTAAAATAATTGGAAAAAATACTGATTTTATTGAGGGAAAATTTCCAAATTTTACTGATAGACTAGGTTATTTTCCAGTTTATCTCCAAGCAAAATTTGAAGATTCTCGAAAAATATTTGTTAACACTGATGAATTTATAGTAAATTTAAGAAATGATCAACAATGTTTTGAAATTTCTTCAAATTATTTTGATTTAACAGAAGTTAATAAAGCAAATTTTAAAATAACAAATTATTGTCAGGATCCAATTGAAGAAATTAATTATCCTGACGCAACAATGGAATCATTAGGTTACAAATTATTGATGAAAAATTTGCCAACTTTAGACACAATTAATTTTGATGTTAATTTAGAAATTGGCGGAATAGAATATGGGACTAGAACTGTTGAAACCCAAAAAAGTTTGTCTTGGGGGCAAACAACTGTTTCGAAAACGGAATTAGATTTAAAAAAAGACTCTTCTAATCCAGGAAAATATAATAATTTGGTTTTTGATTTTGATTCAAAAGGATTAACTGATTTTATAGGAGAAGAGTGGAATACTGATTTTATACAAGTAAGAATAATGGATGTTGGAACAAGCAAATTGGAAATCGGAGCAAAAATTATTGATAACATAAAAATTACTTTTGCAGATGATACTGATAAAACGTTAACATTAAGTGAATTGAGTTGTAATTCTAAAATAAATCCTTTTGAATGTGATGTTTGTGTAAGCGGACCAAATAATAATCATTGTATTTCTGGAATATCAAATGAACTTGTTCACAGTGATGGAACAGTATATTATACAACATTTTATATAAAAAATAATCATATTGGTTCAAACAAAAAAGTTTCAAAAATAGAAATGAGTTTTGAAGGAAATGAAAATACTGACAATTTGAGTATTACTTTAACTCCAAAAATTAATTACGTTGAAAGAACAGAAGAAATTGATAAAGACGTTCAAACAGAAACAACAATTTCTTTACTTTTAGGGACATTTAGTATACCCGCTCAAAAAAATGCAAAATATTATATAATAAATTTGAAAAAAGTAATAAATAACAGTATAGTTTTATTTGAAAATCCCAAAGTTGATATAATTACAAATAAAATTGATGTAGTTGTTTGGATTGAAGGAGAAAGATTAATGGCAAAATATATTGGAGAATTAACAAATGAATATAAATCTTCTAATAAGATGGGAGAAATTGAATTAATTCTTAGTAATGAAGACATGCCTCCTACTGGAACACAAATGGGAATAATTAATATTAAGGATTATGTTAATAATGTTAAGGCAACTGGATTGGACAAAAATATTAGTGGGGTAAGATAATGAGAAAAATAATTATTTTATTATTGATTATACTTTTGAATTCTTTTTGTTTTGCTTATTCTGCACAAGATTTATTGTGGGCAGGATATTTAAAAATAGAATTGGATAAAGAAAGTTTTTTGCCCGGAGAAGAAATAACTGGAAATATTGTTTTAACAAACGAAGAGTATTTTCCAATAACGAATAATACAATAATTATACAATTAGCAACTGGAACATATGAATATCCTTCAGAACAAGCAAATCAAAATATTGTTAACGAAATTATTTTAGAAAATAATTGGGTTTTACATAGGAATAGAAAATTTGTTCCATTTAATATTGTTGCTCCTAACAGTGGTGGAAAATACCATTTAAGTATTTATTCATGGAATCAAAAATCAATGTTTCAAGGAGCAGATTCAATATTTTATGGTGCAAAAACAAAAGATATTGTTGTTGAAGGAGAAGAAGAAGGAAGAGTAATAATAAAAAGAAGTTCAACTGTTTTTGGAGAAATTAATCAAATAGGACCAATTGGTTTCCCAGTTTCACCAAAAGAATTGTTTCCCGCAAAAATTTTTGTTGAAAATAAATCAAATATTACAAAACAAAATTTGGAATTAAATTTGTTTGTTTGTGATTGGTCATGTTCTATTTCAGAAAAAATTATTACAAAAAAAGAAATTATTGGGAAAATGAATCCTAACGAAATAAAAGAAATTAATTTAGATTTAATTGCCCCAGAAATACCTTCTGCTTATGAAATAAAAATGGTTTTGAGTAATAATGGTGTAATTGAATCAATTTATAGTAACAGAGTAATAGTTTCTGGAGGAACTGCAAAAATAAGAAAAATTATATTAAAAGGATTAGAAGAACAAAACTATTCTTTGACAGCAGTTCTTGGTGGAAGCCCAGACCATTTTGCTTATCCTAATTTTGAAAATTTTGAAGCAATACTTGATGTGTATAATAATGAAAATATAATTGAATCAAAACAAAATGAATATAATTTGATTAAAACTGGAGAGTTTTTTGAAACAGATTTTGTTATAAAAGAAAAAGATTTTGATAAAATATGTTTAAGAATAAAAAAAGATAATGTTTTGTTTGAAGAAGAATGTTTTATTACTTCGTTAAAAGAATTAGTTGAAGCAGAAAAGATTCGAAATCCAAAAAGAATTAATGTTGAATGGAGTTATAATGAAGCTGGAAAAAATTTAGAAATTATTTTGACAAAAGAAGGAAATTTAAATTCTAGATTAAGATTAATTGATTTTGAAAAAAGCTTGATAAACGAAATAATTGAGCAAGAAGACTCTTATAAAAAAAGTTTTTTAATTGAAAAAGGAGTTTATACTTTGATAATAGATGATTTTGATGCAAAAAGACAACAAACGATTGAATTATTATTAGGAATAAATGATGAAACTGAAATTAATCTTGGTTCTGAAATAATCAATGCTGAAGAATTAAGTTGTACTGGAATTATTTGCCAAGAAGGAACTGTTTGTGATACTCAACCAATAATATCAAAAAACGGAGATTGTTGTCTAACACAATGCATTCCAAATACAAAAAATAATTTTGAAAGCATGGAATTATTTCCATTAATTTTTTGGTTATCAATAATACTTTTAATCGGTGCAATAATATTTTTACAAGGAAGTATAAGAAAAGTAAGGGGTAGAAAAAAATGAAAAAAATGATTTTAATTTTATTAATTGTAATATTTTGTACTAACACTTATGCTACACATTGTTGGTGGTTAGGGAGTGCAACAACAACACCAAATTTAGATGGTGATCAAATTCCATTTTCTCCTTCAATTAGTTATAATGGATACAACATAAGCTATGCTATTTTACCAAAATCTACAATAACATATGATAACTTTGGGAGCTATCAATTAGAATGTAACAATGGATATCAAGGCCAACTTATACCATATGCTGAATTAACATTAAAAAATTTATTAGATACAAGTAAAAAATGGATTTTAAAAAATACGGGTGATGGTTGCGCAGTGGCATGGGGTGATCAACAATGGCCTTATTGTGAAGGAACAATAGAAAATCCAACAGATAGTGATTTGATAATCGGAACAGGTATTACTGAAAGCATATCTTTTCCTCTGGGGTATAATACACTCGATATAGTCCCGTATGGATTATACAATATAACTACAAAAATTGATGAACAAACAGTTGCTGGAGAATGTGGCCATGCGTTAATAGAGGCACACAATATAGATTTTTTATATACCCCATTACCATCATTATTTGTTTTTGGTCCAGCAAAAGAAACTATTAATTTTTATGATAATGTAGGAGATTATAATAAAGAAGTATTTTTTACTATTGTTAAAGATCATCCATTACCAATAAAAATAGAAAAATTAGAAATAAATTGTGGAGGACAAGAGGGGATTGAATGCGAAATTATTGACAAAACACATTTAGAAGGATTAGTATTAGACGAATTAAAACAAACAGTTATTTTAACAGTTGAAATAAAATTTAATAAAAATTTGTTTGGAAAGTCATTTAATTTAGATTTAGATGTTAATTATTCTTTAGAAGCCCTTAACAGGAATTATCTTACTAGTTCAAAACCAACTACTTATAACATAGGTTTAATAGATCAACAAGATTTCCAAGTTAAGATAAAGGGAGAAGAAGGTTTAACAGAATGTGTTAGTTATGATGGTTTAGTAGGTGTTACTGGACCGGATTATGCCCCAAAAATTAATTTGACTTTTGCAGGAGACGGGGAAATTGGACCAGATACTTGTGATTCAATAAAAATTAATGGCCAAGATAATAATTGGGTTTATTGTTCACAAACAGAATTTATTTTTTCATTAGCAAACAAAATTGGAAAGATAATAAAAATAGATCAAAATATTAATAGTGAACAAGCAAAAGTGGATTCAGATGAAGACACAATTATAGAATTACAAAAAGAAAGAACAAAATATACTAATTTTACTACTCATATAAGAGATGTTGATTTGAGTAAAAATGAAATAAAAAATATTTTGGATAATTTTAATGTGATCTTTGCTCAAAAGACCGGTTTAGAAGAATATTTTGGGAGGGACATTGAAGAACAAAAAATAAAATTAAAAAAATTGTTTGTTGAATCAGAAATAGTAAAATTCAAAAAGGATAATGGAGAAATAATTAACCCAATATTTGGTGTTGGAAAATATGATATTATGATTGAAATTAATAATGAACAAGGAAATGATTTATTTTACGGTGAAAATATGCCCGGAACTGGAACACAAATTATAAATGAGGATATCAAAATAACAGTTGATTTTAGTAATAAGACTGAACCAATAATAGATTGGTTTTTTTATAGAAAAGAAGTTGGAGACATAACCGATTCTGATATTTCTGTTATTACTGCCCCAACATTGAAACAAACAAATACTATTAACAGAGGAAAAATATTATCGTTTAGAAAAGTAGTAAATGAATTTGATCCAGAAGAAATAATATTAACTCCAACTTTTGCAATACCTTTGTTTATAAAAATAGAAAAAAAAGAAGGTATTGTGACAAACAAATTTTCTGTTACTGAAAGTCAAGAAACAAATTATTCTGAAGAAGATATTTTTACTTATTGGAGTGGATTTGCTAGCAATAAAGGGGAAGGGTGTGAAGAGATTTCTCCAGAACAAACAGAAACAAACACCTTATTCTACAGATTACCAGACATAATAACAAATCAACAAAGTGCATTAATAAATGACGTTGAATTAACAGAATATGATAATATTGAGAATGAAGATATAGAGTTTTTACAAACAATTATTTATGCACCATATTTTGGAAATTCTAATGAAGAGATTACACTTGCTGGAAAAACAAGCATTTATTCAAATACATTAGATTGCACATATAATAATTCTGATTGTGATATTGAATTTGATAGTAGTAATAGTAATTATTTTTCAAGGAATATGCCAGAAATAATTCAAGGAATTGTTGATAAAAAAGTTTGTATAAGTGAAGAATTAGTGGGAGCAAATAAAATCTGGATTTTGTTTTGGAATGAAGAAGAATTATTAAAATCTTTAAAAAACAAAAAAGAACAAGTAATAGCAACAACACCAACTGTTGAAATTTGTGGGATAAGATAATAACTAATTAAATAATGCTAAGAATATTAAAAATAATGCTAACAAAATTATTATTAATAAAACTATTTTGCTTGAAAAAAAAGAAATATCTATTTTTTTAAAATTATTTTTTGATTGAACCTCTTTTTTCACTTTACTTCTCTTTTTTACTTTTTCAGATGTAATTGAAAAAGATTTTGAAAATAATTCTTTAGCATATTTTACCCACGCTTTCGGATTAGATAATTCTGTTAATGTTTCTTTAGTTATTTCAGAAACATTTTTTTCTCTAAAAGGAATTTCTTCAACATTTATTATGTTACCTTCAACAGCACCAACTTTTATTGAATGTTCTTTTCCACTTATATCAAAAATTAGTTCATAAATTGGAAAAAAAATAGTTTTTGTATTAGAAATTAGAACGTTTTGTTTAGGTATTTTAAAATATTCGGCAATTTTTAATTTTACTACATCATTTATTTCTTTTTTATTTATATTAACTTCAACTTTTGAAAAATTTATCTTTGGAGCATTATTTGTTAATTTGTCCAAATTTTTTTTTATTACTTCTGAAATTTCTTTATTTATTTTTAATATTGAACCATCTATTGCAATAATTCCATCAAAAGAATTTTCAACAACTTTTTCATTAGAAACTATTTTTTCTGTAAAATAATGGTAATTTAAATAAAAATAGGGAAACAAAATTAAATTTGTTTTCTTCAAAGTAAAATTAATCCAATTATTATCTTTAAGAGCATTCTCTACAATATGCGTTGCTTCCTTTAAAGAGATATTTAAAGGCAATGATGGATTGCCCAAATACATTCACTCACTGTCCTTTTCTTTTAATAATTTTTACTTTTGAAGGAGTTATCAATACTCTTCCTTGAGAAATTCTTGCTATGTCACCATCAATTGCTTTTACTTGCTCTTTAACCAAACCAATTAATTCTTTTAGTTTTAATGCATTTCTTTTCGACAAATCAGCAATATTAACTAATGCAATATTACCATTTTTAACCTCGTTCATAATTGCGGTTACATCAGCATCAACTACTAAATCCATTGGTTTTACAAAAGCATCAGCATCATCATAAGATTCTTCTTGAACTTCATCCAAGTTATTTAAAAAATCTTCTAAGTCAACTCCATCATCTTTTGCCATTACTTTATTAAAAAATCCCAATTTACCACCTCATAAAAGACATTATTATTATATTCTTCCTATAAAAAGTATATAAAACATTATGTCTAAAACAAAATTGGTTTGTTTTTCAAACACCAAATATATTAATTTTACCAAGCAATATTATTAGTGGAATTAAAATACTGGAAGCACTGGTGCCAGTAATAGGGGTGTTGATTTTGGAGAATTTATTTGAGAAACAAATGGCTAAGAATACTGTTTTTTTAAACAAAGATATTATTTCACCACATTATATTCCAAAGAATCTTCCTTTTAGAGAAAATCAAATTAATGAAGTAACACAATATTTAGGGCCAGTTTTAAATGATTCTAAACCAAATAACTTTTTTTTGTATGGTAAAACTGGTGCCGGCAAAACAGCAACAGTAAAACATGTTTTAGAACAATTAAACGATTTTATTAAAAAGCATGACAAAAAAGTTTGTTCTTGTTATGTTAATTGTAGGAGCCATCCATCAAAATACAAGGTTTTGTTAAAAACATTAAGGAGCATTTATCCTGAAAAAGATTTTTTGGGTTATAGTTCTAGTTTTGTTTACGAAAAATTATTAGAATTTTCTAATGAAAAAAAAATGCACACAATACTTGTTTTAGATGAAATTGACAAAGTAAAAGATGTTGACGAACTAATATATTCTTTATCAAGAGGAAATGATGAATTAAATAATGGTTCATTAAGTGTTATAGGCATTTCAAATAATCTAACTTTTAAAGAAAAACTTGATCCAAGAACAAAAAGTTCTTTGTGCGAAAGAGAAATGGTTTTTAGTCCTTATAACGCAAATGAATTAAAAGAAATTTTGAAAGAAAGAACTTCAAAAGCGTTTAAAGAAGGAACAGTTAATGACGAAGCAATTTCTTTAGCAGCTGCATTAGCAGCACAAGAATCAGGCGATGCAAGAACAGCAGTAATGTTATTACAAAGAGCAGGAGAAATAGCAGATTCTGAACAATTAAATATTATTGATGATTCTCTTGTTGAAAAAGCAAAGGTTAGCGTTGAAGAAGAAATAATTATTTCAATGATATCAACATTACCAGAACAACAACAATTAGTATTGTATGCAATCGCCCAATTAAGCTTACAAAAACCAACTTTTACAAAAGTTAATGGAGAAGTAGAAAAAGGAGTTCTTTTTAGTGGAGAAATATTTGAATCTTATTTAGATTTAGCAAAAAAATTTGATCAAAGAACTATTACAAGCAGATGGTACAGACAGTACATTAATGAATTAGAAATGTATGGTTTAATATTTGTAACAAATTCTGGAAAAGGAATTAAAGGACAAACAAGACTAATAAAACTTGGTTTTGATCCAGAAAAAATAAAATCTGCTTTGGAAAAAGAATTGTTTAAAAGTTTTTGAGGTTTTTTTTTGAATAAGCCAACTGAGAGAATAAGCCCTAAAAAAATGAGTGAAATAGATATTACTTATTTTGTTAGATACTCTTTTGCAAAAAAATATTTGAAAAAAAATTTTCTTGTTCTTGATGCGCCCTGTGGGGCTGGTTTTGGTTGTAAAATACTTTCAAAAAATAGTAATCATGTTGTGGGTATTGATTTGTCCAAAGAAGCAATTAAACATTCAAAAAAATATTTTAGTTCAAATAATATTAATTATGTTCAAACGAATTGTGAAGAAATGTCAAAAAAATTACAAAAATTTGATTTAATTGTTTCATTTGAAGGAATTGAACATTTTAAAAATCCAAAAAAATTTTTAAGAGAATGTAAAAAATTATTGAAAAAAAATGGAAAAATAATAATTTCCACACCAAGAAAACCTCATGGGAATCCTTTTCATATCAAAGAATATGATTATGATGAATTTAAATTTGAGCTCAAAAAATTTTTTAAAATTAAAAAGATTTTTGGACAAGTGTATGATAATATATTTGATTTTTCAAAAGAAAATATTAATCCAAAAAAATTTAAAAAATTTAATTTTATCGCAGTTTGTGAACAATACTCAAACAAAATCAAATAAACCTTTTTGTTTTGTTGAATCATCTTTGAATATTGAATCAATTTCTTTTTCAATCATATCCAATCTTTGAATTAAATAATCTGATAATTTTTCTTGTTTCGCTAAGTTTTGTGCTATCTTCAAATATTTTCTAACAGACCCTTGATGAATTGTTAATATTATGGTTTCTTTTCCACATTTATAACATTTTCCACTCAAAGGAATTCTACGATATTTTTCATTACAACTAGTACACCTAAATGATTGTCTTGAAAATGATCTAGCATTACCAATTATGTCTGGTAAGAAGTGAGAACTCATTACTCTTTCTAAACAATCTTTTGCATCAACAGCAATTATTTTTTTTTGAAGAGCATTTTGACTATTTATTTTTTCTTCCATTGTTTTTAATTGAATATAACGAGAAGTTTTTGGGCCCTCATCAAAAATATTTGTGTTATGAGTAAAACCTATTCCAGAATATTGTTCTATTGTAGCAAGTTTGTTCTTTACTATTGGAATAATATTAATAAAAGGGTCAACTATTTTTAATGCTAATTCATAAAATTCTAATGGATATTCATTACAAGTTTCCATTTCAAAAACTTCATCATCTATTTCATTTGGAGAAATGATTGTTGAAAAAACAATTGCAGCATCCATTTTTCCACCATTTCGATTAGCCAAAAATTTTTGTGAAAAATTTAACAAGCCATCCATTAATAACATCACTGAATCTTGATCACCATCAACATTACGTCTTTTTGCACAAATAAAATAAGGGTGCCCAAAACCAAGTCTTGCTTGTGTATAACCAATTACTCTTGCAGTTACTCCTGCTGAAGTGTGTGGAGCCAAACCAAGAACTAATTGTCCAATCAAATCTTCTTTTGTTTTAGCATTATAAAATGGTTTTTCTTTGTAAAAATATTGTAATTCATCATCAACAAACCTACTTACTTCTAATAACCAATCCCCACAAGTAGAATTAACTATTATATCTTGTGGAAATATTTCTACTAATTGATTTTCATCTATTAGTTTTTTTCCAAAACAATCTTCAGAATAACCAAGTTCTAACATTTTTTCAATATTTAAACCAATTTCTTTTGGTTTAAAATGTGTTATTGTTGCATTTAATAATTCAAATCTTGATGTACCATCTCTAAAAATATGCACTTTGTGCCTCGCTCTTAAAATTCCTTTTTCTAATGGTTCAACTTCTTTTGTATCAGAAATCATTCCTGTTACCCCTTTAATCAAATCAGGAAGGGGTAATTTCAAATTATTTTTTGCATTTTCAAGCATTTCTTTCAAATTGATTTCATGTTCTCCAAAAAATCTTAATTCAGAACCACATTTAGGACATCTTTCTCCAGCAAAAGATTCTTTACATTTAGCACAAAATTTTAACAAAACATTTCTAGAATTTAAATCTTTGTCAAATGGAAAAAAAGATTTCTTCTTTGTTTTTGGATTAACATACTGAGCTATTTCGACATTAATAATACAATTATCATTTACATCTTGACTAATTGCTTTGTTAATACTTTTTATATTACCCCCATTCAAACCAATCGGAAATAAAACATGTGGATTACCTTTCATCATTCTTCTCTTTGCTTGTTCAGGCCTACCCATTCTTGCCCCAATAAATGTTCCTGCTTTATCTCTTATTTCAAGACCACTAATTTCAGAAAGATAATCTAAAACATTTTCTTTAAAACTTTTTTTTCTTTCTTCCAAAGAAAAAGTTTTTGAAATGGACAATGCATTTTCATCAATAATAATT
>JAQVAR010000018.1 GCA_028690725.1 Candidatus Iainarchaeum sp. | reverse complement strand
GTCAAGTTCTAGGAGCATTTATTGGATTCATAATTTTAATAGGTTTTGTTTATTTTGGGCCTTTTATTACACAATCTTTAGAAACAAATTACAATACTAATTTAAATAATACTGAAGATAATTTTTCATTACCAACCCAAGATATAAATATTTATTCAAACCCTCGAAAAGCTGAATTTGAATATATTATAAATGGAGAACACTGGACTTTGACAACAACTCTTTACAAAGGATTAAGTGATTATTTAGAAGAATTACCCCGAGAAATTTATTACACTCCTGAATATGAAAATCCACCAACCGAATATGATTTTTTAATGAAAAAACTTAATGATGAAAAACAAAAACCATTTCTAGATTCATTTATACAATTTGCTAAAGATAAAAACATCTCAGAAAATGACAAAGTTAGACTTATTGTAAATTTAGTTCAACAAATCCCTTATGATTATAGTGCTTCAGATTATCAAGTAGATATTGGAAAATACCCTTATGAAGTTCTTTATAAAAATAAAGGAGTTTGTGGAGAAAAAGCACCACTATTAATTTATTTTTTAAAAGAACTAGGGTATGGAACAGCATATCTATCTTTTGAACAAGAAAAACATGCTGTTACAGGAATAAAATGCCCTTCACAATATGACTATAAAGATAGTGGATATTGTTTTATTGAATCAACTTCACCAAATATAATAACAGATCATTATGGCTCATATCGAACAGTCGGAGAATTAAAATCAACCCCTGATGTAATAGTAATATCAGACGGGAAAACATATTCTGGCGCAAAAGAAGATTTTGAAAATACTTTAAGATATCAAGAACTTAAAGAAAATCATAAAAATTCTTCAGACTATAAAGAATGGTTATCACTAAGAAAAAAATATGGTCTAGAACAAAAACAATGTGATGGAGATGCATTGATTTGCAATGGTGAATGTTGGACTCCTTGTGAAAAAGGCCATGGATTTTATTGTACAACAAATGGCGCTATTTGTAAAAAATAAAAAAATATTATTTTATTTTTAAAATTTCATTAAAAATAATTTTACCTTTATTTGTTATTTCATAAAACCTAAAATTTCTGTCTTCTGGATTAATGCATTTGACTAACTCTTTTGATATTAATTCTTTTAATGTTCTGCTAACATGTGATTTATACATTCCTGTTTTTTCTTCAATTTGTTTTGATATTAATTTATTATCTTTTAAAACTTCAAGAATTTTTATCCTATTTTTGGCCCTTAAAACAAAGACTAAATCATTTGCCTTACTCATAGACTTATTTTGAGTTACCAGATATAAGTCAAAGTATTACCAAATGAGTAACCATATTTAAAAGGAGATATTACATAAAATTATTAAAAAAACGGAGGATTATTTATGAATAAAAAAATTATTTCAATATTAGTTGTTTTTTTAATTACATTCTTATTATTTGGTTGTACTTCAAGTTCTTCAGATAATACAAACACAACAACAAACAATATTAATAATACAACAGCACAAACAAAAGAATATTCAATAGGAGAAAGTTTTACTTTAGGAAATATTGAATACAAAGTTAATTCATTAGATGAATATCCAGCATTAGGTTCAGAATATATGAATAAAATAGCTACTGATGGAGCAACATTTTATTTAATTGATTTAACAATGAAAAATAATGGAAACAAAGAAGAATCAGTTCTAATTTCAAATGATGTTTTATTAATAGATTCACAAAATAGAGAATACAAAGTTGATAACACTGCAAACATGTATGCAGGACAAACAGGATTTGAAACAATTGGAATGATAGAAAAAATTCCCGCAGGTTTATCAAAAACAGGAGTAATTGTTTTTGAAGTACCAGAAGGAATAACAGGAAAACTAAAAATTAAACCAAGCTTCTTTTCAGAAGAAGCATATGTTAAGATTGAGTGAATTAATCACTCAATCAATAAAAAAAACTTTTAATCTAGTCAACTTTATATAAATGTAAACTATTTAAAAACAAATTAATTATTCTTTAACATTAAGAATAAACCAAGATACAAATTTAGTATAATCTTCATTAAACTCATAAAGAAACTCTTCAAAAGAAGAAGTCTTAAGAATTATGTCAAGAATATCAATATCTGAAGAATTCCAGTTTTTCCAATGTTTTAAACTTTCTTCCACAATACTTATTTTTGAGATTTTCTCATTATCAAAATCCCACTTTGCAAAATACCTTGGTAAATTTCCATGTTGGACAAATGTCCGTAAATGAATTAAAAATTTACTTCTTTTACTCAAATTAAATTTTTCTAATTTTTTATCACACTCTTGCTTAAACCAATCATCTTGTGATTCAATTATAGGCAAACATATCTGATAAAAAGTATAATAAGAAGTCAAAAAATTATGTAATTTAATTTGATATTCCCAAAATATTTTTGCGAAATGCTCTGCTTGATTAGTTTGCCATAATGAATTATTATTTTTAAACTCTTGAGCAATAATTAAGAATTCATTTAAATTAAAGTTATAACATTTTTGTGTAAATATTACTTTTTCAATCAGATTAACTTTTTTTACCATATAAATTTTTATCTATAAAGTTTATATAAACTAATTATTGATTAAAGAAAAAAATAAAACCTCAAAACTAATTATAAGCACATTCAGAAACCTTTAAATTTAGTTGATTGTTAATTAATAGTATGAAAATTCAATTAATTTTAATACTTCTGGTTTCTTTTTTCTTATTTTTTGGTTGCACTGAAAGTAATTATGTTGATTTAGCAAAGATGGATAGGAGTTTTAATATTGGCGAAGGGATTAACATGCCAAATATTTCTTTACCAAGTTTTGCTCCAAATGATTTTGTTTTTCCAAAAGCAGTTTATTCTTTAACAGATAATAATCAAGAAATGACTCTTTTTATTATGGATACTAATTTTGGTGAACAATGGGAAGCAATGAATGACGCAAAACAAAAAATTAATTTTTGTGCTGATTCAAATAAATGTGAATCACAAGATTTTATACTAACTAACTGTTACAGAGGATATAAAGCAGGAGAAAACCAAAATTGGTTTTATTGTAGAGAAATGTTTTATAGACGACACATAAATTCAGATGGATTTATTAGTCCTGAAGAAATACTTGATGTTAATTTTAATATTGATATAAGAAAAGTATTAGCTAATCCAATTAAACAAAATCAGTCAATTAAAATTGATAATATAATTGCTAAAGAAGCATTTGGTATTAGTGGTGTTAAAAGAGATTATTTAGAAGATTTAATTAAAAAACAAGAAGAAGCAATGAAAAAGTGATTTGAATGAATTATATAAAAGATTTTGAAAGAAAATTTATTGAAAAGAAACATCTTTCTATTTTTAGATTTGGAATATGGACTATTTTCCACTCAATATCAATATTTTTAATCAGTCAATTAATACTTTTATTAAACATAAATAATTTTTGGATTGCTTGGATTATTTTTGGAGTTCTTATGACTCTAATTTCTGGATTAATTGGTTTAGTTGGATATGATAGAAAAATAAAAGCAGATAAGAATTTTTTATATTTTATAATTACTCATATGGTTGCATTATTAGCAATGAATGTAATTATTGTTCCATTAAGTGGTTTTACTGCAGTTCCAATAAAACTTCTAATAACTGGTTTAGGAGTTTCATTTGTTGCAAGAGTTGCTAAAAGAGAAATAATGAAAAAAGTAATTTGGGCAAGTGTTATACTAACAATAGCTGTGCATTTACCATTATCTGGAGAATATTTACAATTATTTGATTTAGTGATTTTCTTAATTGTTGCTTATATTGTTTTAATGTTAACTTGGTTAGCTTTGAAATATATTAATTCATTTAGTATGCATTCTGATTTAACAAATTGGGGTTTAAGAATTCTTGGTGGATTGATTGGAACTTTTGGGATTTTTTCATTAATGTTTTCTTCATTTGTTAGTTTATTTGCGTTTGCAACAAAATTTAATTCTTGGATGCTAAATTTACCATTATTAATAAGCTTGTGTATAATAATAATTGGAGCATTCATGGCATTTAGATCAAACAGAAGATACCCAATGATAGGTGTATGGTAATTCAAAAATATTGTTCAAATTGTTTGAGGGTCACTATACAGCTTTTCCAGTTTATCCTCTGTGAAACGCTTGTATTGTTCAAATAATGAGTGCATGGTTTCAAAGTTTTTGTATAATTTTCGCTTTTGTTTTGCAGATTTGTTAGTAGTTGCATTAAGAATATCAACAATGGCCCAAGATTTGCATAATTTTGATATATAGTATGATTTTTTATGAGAATTTGCTGTTAGGTTATAAGTTAGTTTCAAACACTTGCGACAAGCACACTTCTCTTGTTCTTTATCAAAATATAATATAGAATATTTCTTTTTACAAACAGGACAGACATACCAATTTCTTACTCCTCCAAAATTGGTTTTTGTATGAGCAAGGTTTATATCAAATTCCCATTCATCAAAAGAAACTTTTACATACTCTTTGTTTTTCAAAGATTCTTTCATAAACTTAATATTTTCTCTTTGTTTTTTTGATAAGTCACAATAATTTGGATAACAATCATTAATATTGATTCTACAATAATCCTCTACTATTCTCATAATTCTCCCTAAATATATTGTGGTTTTTACCAAATATAAAGAAACACACAAATTGCTGGACAGTAACATAAAATTATTAAAAAACAAGATTAAAAAATATAACATACCCCTAATTATTATGATTAAAAAAATTTTAATGTTATTAATAGTTATTTTTATTACATCATTAGCCTTCGCTAGTTGTACAACTGAAACAATTGATGATTATAACAAAAGTGTTCTAAATTGCCAAGACAGACAAGCCGATTGTCACAAAGATTTATTCTTGAGTGGCATAGACTTAACCACATATTGTTTTGAACATGGGCTGAGCAAAAACGCATTATATTTTATTCAACGGTCAAAAGACCAAGCCAATATTATTGGTGAACATATAACTCCTCTTTTAAATTATGGGACTTATTGGGATACAATTATTGCTATAGATACTAATAAATATAATATAACAAAAAAGATTGAATTAGAAAATAGTTTAATTAAAAGTTATGATTATAATTATCTTTCCACTTGGCACAATCAACATTTAAACTCAATTATGGACTTGTATAATGACCATTTCACATTTGCTAAAGAAATTAGTTGTAATGGCAATAATCAATGTGTTAAATCAAGTATATTTCAAATTAGTTCAAATTTAACTGATGAAGATTATGATCTTGCTGAGAAACATGCAGAAAAGGCAGTAAATTACTTGCTTGAAGCAAATACATATAAAAAAATTGATTCTACTCAAATAAGTATTTATTACTTTAAAATATTTGAATATAAACAAAGAAATAAACTTAATAATGCTTCAAAAACGATTTCAAGTATTATAATTACTACTCTCCTAAACGAAAATGTGATATTAATATTAATCTACTTGCCAATACTTTTTTTAATAATTTTGATAATAATAAATTTACTAGAAAATAAATATCACAGAATAAAAAAATTTAAAATAACGGATAGTCTCACAACTAATTTTTCATTATGGCAATCATCAATAAAAAATAAAATTATTAATCCTGACTTTTTAAATGAACTTCAAAAATCACACTTTAAATATATTTTTGAAGGATGGGTTGCAATAACCATTGGATTTTCTTTAATATTCAGTTATGTTGGACTAATCTTAGGTGCGGTTTCAACCAATAATATTGCATCAACAATAAACTTAATTAATTATTTAAAATCATACCCTTTATTTGAAATTTCACACATCTTTCTTTTAATGTGGGGCCTAATTACCTTTGCATTATTCATGTCTGGAATAATAAAATTAATAAAAAAATCATTAACCCAACAAATCATTAAAAGAATTAGTTCATTATATTACATAGTTTTAGCAATATATTGTTTAAAATATTTTTCAATAATCCTTATAATGGTCTTTTTATTATATTCTCTGACATTATTTAGTATAGATTTATTTGCAATAATCTTACTAATAATTATATCAATCCCGGTAATTATATTATTTTCAATAGAAATATCAATTATAATAAAACTTGCTTATTTAATACCCGCTTTTTTAATTAAATTATTAGAAAAAATAAAAATAACAATTAATTTAATATTAAATATTATAAAAAAAATGAAAAAATAATGAAATTGTACAATTTGTAAGTTTTGTAGGGTTTAATTAAAGAACAACAAATTACTTGCTGTTCATTAATAAATTATGATACCCATGTCTTTTTGCTGATTTTTCAACCAATGTAGAATCTAAAATAAACATTGTTGTTTCTTTTCTTTTTTTGTTTACATTTAATCCCAAATTTTTCATTAAATATCCCATTGATTCTGGCGAAATAAATGTTTTTGATAATTTAATTAATTCTTCAATTGAATATATTTTTTGAATATTCCCACTTAAATCTTTTGAAAGAGCCGAAATTAACTTAAATTCATTACTATTTAATTTAACATCTAATTCATCATCAAATAATTTAGTTAATGAAAAAACCACTTCATCATAAAATCCAATAGCTTTTGCTATTTTAAGTAAAGAAGCAGATATTTCTTTTTGTCTAGGTGACCAATCAAAATTACTCAAATTTATTGATTCAAAAAATTTTTGTTCATTTGATAATAAAACAGAATAAATTTTACCATTCAACTCATCAAGAATTTCATCACTCAAAAATTCATTTTGTTCTTTAGGTTCAAAAGGATGTGTTTGTATAATTAAACTTCTAGTTTTAATTGTTTCAGGAACAGCATTCATTGAATTAACACACATTAATTTTGGAGAAAATACATTAAAACAATCAATTATTTCATGATGATCTTTATTTACTTTTATAACTTGACCACCTTTTTTATATCCTGAATCAATAATTGAAATAAGATCTCCTGCATTTTTATTTAATAATTTTTCAAACTCATCAATAAACAATGGCAACCGATAAATATTTACATACCTAAATATTGAAGCAGTTGATGGAGCTACCATAACCTTTGTTCCAGAGACATTGAATTTTGACAATGTTTTTGCAATTGTTGATTTTCCAGACCCTGGAACACCCACAAAAATAATATAAGGCATAACTGAAAAACAATTATACATTTTTGAATAAAATGTCCAAGCAACAAGTAAATTATAATCTGAATCATTATCCAAATCAAAATATTTTTTATATAATTCTAATAATTCATTTGAAACCTCCTTAATATCAAAAGAATCATTAATTTTTTCAAAACATTGTTTTGAAATTTTTGGGATAAAAATATCCTCAGCTAAATTAATTTTTTCTCTTTCTTTTGATGAAACCCAATATAATGAATCATCCACATTAAATAGAAAATATATCTTACCATCATTAACAAAATTATTTTCTCTCACTTTATTTATTTTGTTGAGAACTTCAGGAGATAACCCTTCACACCCTTCAACACTTACATTTTTTTCAACTTCACTCATTAAAACCACCTCTTTTAAAGTTGATTAATTTCCCAGAATGGGAAAAAATAGAATTTTTTTCTAACCAGATGCGAGTATTTTCTACTCCGCCAAGCTTTTCTATACATGGAGCGCAAACTTTAGCCTTCCGATTATATGCAAAATGTATAATCCACTTCTTCACCACACCATTACATCCGCATCTGGCACAATTTTTGTATGGGTTGAACCCTTTGCTTTTATTTGCTAAATTCCTCAATTAGATCACCATTACAATTGAGAGCCTTTTGGCTCTCATCTTTTTCTTCAAATAATAGTTTCAAATATTTGTAAATTTCTTGAAATTCTGTGTCTTGTTTTACTTTTTCTTTTGGAATTTGCTGTAAAAGCTCAATAATATTCGAAAATTTATAATTCATAATTAAATAGCAACTTTCATCATATATAAATATTATGCAAGTGGCATGCCATATTTTTACTATTTTATAAAAATGTTTATAAAAATATAATACAATTGTTTATTATTTTATAATATTTTTATATTTTTTGTTGATGTGTTCATTATACATAACACAAATAATTAAATAAACAAGCAACATAAAGTAATTATGGACAAAAAAGAAGTAGATGATTATTTCATAAACAATTATTTAGATATATACGAAAAAGGATTAAAAGAAAACAAAAACTATGAACTTCGTAGAGTAATTGGAGGATATGCAGGACTCATATTTATTTTAATCTCACTATTTCTCTATTTTATTCCAAATTCAATTATTACTCCACTCAGAGAACCACTGCTAACACTTGGAATAAGTTTTATTGCAATAATCCTTGTTATAGAACAACTTCAAAACACATCTAATAATGAGAGATTAAAATTTTTACGAGAACAAATAATAAGTTCAGGAAATAGATTAAAACTTGATGGGAAAATCAAAGAATTAGAATTGAAATATAAAACTAAAGAATAGTTAATTATCAGATAATCTATTAAATAATTATTTTAGCTCACGAATATGAGAAATAATTGGCGTTGATTTACATTTATATTCTGATTCAGCAGAACAAGTAGCTGTAAAAAACACTCTTACTTTTGAATATCTATTATTTAGAATATATTCTTGAGCTTTTCCAGGAAAAATACTTTTAGTTTTTTCATCAAGTTCTGAAAAATCAACAACACAATAATTATCTTCATCTCTTTTTAATATTTGAACATTTGAATTAACCACCGTAAAAAATTCAGTTATAGTAGGATGATAATATCGACCTAAACCTACTACTTCTTTAACTTCAACACTTGCTGGTTCACAAAAAAGTAGCTTCTCTGAAAAACAACCCCAATCTTGACCACAATCATAAGTGTTACTTTTAAAATTAATTTCAGTACACCCAAGACTCAGAATTAAAAATAATATTAAAATAAATAAAGTTATTTTCTTCATGATTAAAACCGATTTAAATGATTTTAATGTTAAATTATAATAAAAACATTCGCTTTTCAAAAATCAGTCTGAAACAAGTAGATTTATATAACCCAATTACTTAATAAGGAAATTAAAATTTGAACTTAATTAAATCAATAATAATGCTACATTTAAATAGATCTTAAGCCACAATATACACATAGAAATTATCAAATAAAGAAGTAGTGTATTGAACTATTTCCGACCGTGCTCGGCCGGGGTATATTCTGAAAATAGTTATTATTACCCTACTTTTTACAGCCTTTTATAGTATAATTGGTTAACTTATATAAAAACTTTTTAGGCACTACAAATTTCAATTAGATTTATTTTTTTCTTCTGCTTTTTTTAATTCTTTTTTTATTAATTCAACTGCTGTAGAAACAGAGATTTTTTGAAATAACCAAGCATTTCTAATACCATTAAATTTATTTCGAAATTTTACATCTTTCCAATAATATTTTTGAATTTTTTTTCCTTCTTCAAAACTAAATTTTGGGCCTTGTTCAAATAGAGGGATAGAAATACTCATTTTAATCAAAATACTAAAGTCAGAAGTTTTATATATTTGTTTTGTATACTCTTTCTAAAGGAGGATTAATATGGTTAATCGAATTGCAACAGGAATAAATGGTTTTGATGAATTAATAGAAGGTGGTCTTCCACAAGGAAGTTTAACACTAGTTAGTGGAAATCCAGGTACTGGAAAAAGTATTTTTTGTATGCAAGCCGCATATAACGTGGCGGCAAAAGGAAAACTAGCATTATATGTTTCTTTTGAACAAACCGAAAAAATTTTAGAAGAACAATTAACTCAATTTGGTTTAGATATCAAAAAATTAAATGGAAAATTAAAATTATTATTCTTAGATCCTAATGATCCTGATGTTATGAGCACAATACAAAAAGAAGCGAAAAAAATTAATTCTGAATTTATAGTGGTTGATTCATTAGCATCTTTAACTAGTGGTCCATCAAATCAATCCGCAAATTTTACAGCACAACAAATAATGGATTCTGTAATACCTGTTCCAATTGATTCTGAAAATCTTGCTAGAATGAAAGTAAAATTAATTCTTGACACAATAAGAAACACAAAAGCAACAGCAATGTTAACAAGTGAAATAATTCATGGACAAGACGGATATAGTAGAGATACTTTGTCAGAATTCTTGTGTGATGCAATAATAGTATTACATTCTGTTGAAGGAGAAGAAGGATTTAGAACATTAACAATCCCAAAAATTAGATTAACAAAACAAAAATCAGGAATATACTCTTTCGAAATGACAAAAAAAGGAATAATCGTAAAATCGAGTGAGTAAAAATGCCAAATTTGTTTGAAATGTTTAAGTTTGCAAAATTCTTGAATATTAGTGATGGCGAAATAAAAGTTTGGAACATACCCATGAACATTATTCCAACATTTGTTTTAAGAGAATGGCAAAAAGATACTATCAATGAAGTGGGTTACAAAAAAGCATTTGAAAAAATTTATAAAGCAACAAAAGAAGGTTCAAAAGAATATAATCAAAATTTTATTAAAAAAGAAGGTTTCAAAGACAAAAGACAAATAATAAACTGGCAAACAAGAATAGTATCAATGTCAGGTTGGGGAAAAATTGAAATCGCAAAAATAGATTTTGAAAAAAACGAATATGTAGCACATTTTAAAGAAATTCCATTTGCAAAAACATATGGAAAAACTAATTATCCAGTAGATTTTTTGGTAAGTGGATTCATCGCAGGAGGATTTTCAGCATCATTTAATGCAGACTTAGAATGCATTGAAACAAAATGTATAGCAAAAGGCGATCCTTATTGTGAATTTGTTGTTAGTAACCCTGAAAAAATAAAAAAACTGCGAGAAGAACAATATAAAAAGCTTGGAATTAAATAATTATTATGCGAATAAATGATTTAATCGGATTAATAACACCCCAATACATCCCACTAGCATTATTCGGTGCTTTTTTAGGCGCAGTGGTAACAATAAACAAACTCCCAGACCAACAATTCATTATTCTAGCAATTGCACTAACTTGTATTGTAGCTGCATTCAACACATTCAATGCTGTTTCAGACAAAGAAATAGATAAAATAAACAAGCCCGAAAGACCACTGGTTTCAGGAAAAATAACAGACACCCAAGCAATAATATTAACAATAATATTTTATGGAATAGCAATTATTCTTGGATTATTTTTAGGCACTACAACACTAATAATAATCTTAATTGCAACAATACTTACATTCCTTTATTCATACAAACCAGTTTATTTGAAAAAAAAGTTTATTATAGGAAATTTTAGCGGAGCAATATTATACGCATTACTTTGCCCATTAGCTGGTTGGAGTTTATATCCAAGTAATCCAATGAACACAACAATATTCTTTTTCTTATTTGTGCTAGGAATTGGATTATCTTTTGTAAAAGATTTTGAAGATTTGTTAGGAGATGGAATCCACAAAGTGGCATCTTTACCAGTAGTTATTGGAAAAAATCAAACAACAAACTTAATAATTTTAATAGAAATATTCGCATT
This sequence comes from Candidatus Iainarchaeum sp., assembly GCA_028690725.1. Lineage (GTDB taxonomy): Archaea > Iainarchaeota > Iainarchaeia > Iainarchaeales > JAAZKV01 > JABIDZ01. The sequence continues at coordinate 822 of JAQVAR010000018.1, read as the reverse complement.
CTCAATAATTGCATTTGCAATATTATCAAAAACACTAAACGTTTTTTATTCAATTCTTTTATTTGTAATAATCCCACTAATTTTTTATACTAATAAATTCAGACAAACAAAAAACTTGGTTTATGATAGACAAATATTCTATAAAATAGTAATATTAATTCTCGTGTGTGAAACGATAATCATAATTCTGAACCTAATCTAACTAACTTACAAAAAAACACTTGTTTAAAAAAACTAATCTGGCTAAAAATTAATTATGATTATAGCTATTTCTGTTGGGGCTTGTTATGATTTAAAATTAAGTTATAGCGAAGCGATAAGGTTTATTCAAAAACAAAATGTTGACGGAATAGAATTGTTATTTGCTACACCTAAAGATTTGTTGGATTTTGATTTTGAAAAAGATTGTTTAGAATTTATTCAATCATTAAAGTTTAAGTCAATCCACATGCCTTTTCATGAAATAGAATATACTAATAATTTGGTTACAAAAAAAGTGATTGAAAAAGGTTCTAGAATAGCAAGAAAAATTAATGCTGATTATCTAGTTTTTCACCCAAATACAATAAAAGATTATTCGGTTTTAGATTATGATTTTAAAAATTGTGTTGAAAACTTGAATTCTAAAGAACACAACAAGGGTTTTCAAACAGTACAAGATCTAAAAAAATTATTAGAAAAAAATCCTTTGCTTGGTTTGGTTATTGATACTTGTCACTCAATTGAAAGTAATATCAATCCAAAAGATTTTTTAGAGTTAAAAGACAAAATAAGGGGTTTGCATTTAGCAGTTCAATGGAAACAAGGAGAAAGAACAAGAAC
>JAQVAR010000087.1 GCA_028690725.1 Candidatus Iainarchaeum sp. | reverse complement strand
GGAGAATATTATGTTTCTAAAAAAACTTTATTAGATTTAGCTTTTAAAAATGAGAAGATTGATGGTTTGAATATTAAGAATTTTCCTGGAAAAGTAGCTGCTGTTTTTGCTTATGAAGATCAGATTTCTCCGGTTAAGGCTGTTTTTAATTTTAAAAAAGACAATAAAGATAAGATTGATTTTGTTGGTGGAATTTTGGATGGTAAGTTTATTAATAAGGACGAGGTTGAAAGTTTAGCAAAATTACCATCAAGATCAGAATTATATGGAAAATTGCTTGGATCTTTAAGGTCTCCCATTTTTGGTTTTGTTAATGTTTTATCAGGAAATTTACGAGGATTAGCTACGGTTTTAAAGGTTATTGCTGATAACAAAAATTAATAAAAAATAATAATTTAAAATAAATAATAATTAATTTAAAATTCATTTTTTTCCTTTGGGGAGAGAAGTGAGTTAAAAAAAATTATGTCAAAAGAAAAAAAGAACGTTGAGGTCCCAGCTAAATTTAAATCATTAGTTGAGGAAATCGAAAAAATGAGTGTTCTAGATTTGGCTGAGTTAGTTAAAATTCTAGAAGATAAATTTGGTATTTCAGCTTCTGCTCCAGCTATGATGGTGGGAGCCGTTGCTACTGCTCCAACTGAGGCTGTAGAAGAAAAAACTAGTTTTGATATTGAATTATCAGAAAGTGGAGCTAATAAGATTGCTGTTATTAAAGTAGTTAGAGAAGTGACAGAGATGGGCTTAAAAGAAGCTAAAGATTTAGTAGATGGAGCTCCAAAGATTATTAAAGAGGGAGTTAAAAAAGAAGAAGCCGAAGAAATCAAGAAAAAGATTGAGGAAGCTGGAGGAAAAGCTGTTTTAAAATAATCATCCCAATCCTTAAATACAAAAAGAGAAGTTTGAAAAAACTTCTCTTTTTTTTGGAGAAAGTATTTGTATTTTAGTAATTAAAAGATTAAATTAATAGAATAGATAACATTGCCGTTTAAAACGTAGGCTTTATTGTTGTTTTCATCAACCATTATATCTCTAAGATCATCAAATTTTTCACTATAATATTGGTTGATAAAATTAATACTTTCCATATTATTACCACTTTTTTGATAATTATAAACAATAAATCTTTTTCCTTCTTTATCTAATATACAGAGGTATTTTTTACCTAGGCGCATTAAATTGGCTTTATTTATTTTTGGTTCAATATCTCCAGTGGAGAATTTTTGTGATTGTTTTCCTTCGCGGTATTCATAAATACTTCCATCTTGGTCGAGTAAATAAATATTATAATCAGTTATTAAATAAACAGGATTGATATTTTGATTGTCATCCTTTATCCATCTGTTAAAAGAATTTAAATTTTCTTTTGGTATTTGTTCATAGCGATAAATTTGTTTTTCGTCTTTATTTAATAGGTATGGTCTGTTGTTATAAATATCGAAGGATGAAATTTGAGGGTAGTTTTCTATTTCAATTTTATTAAAACTAATTTTTTCTTGTTCGTCGATATCAATAACCTGATTTTCACTTAAGAAGTAAATTTTATTATTTTTTTCGTTAATTGATATTCCATTATTTTTTATAGAATCATTTTTAGTTACTTTGCTTAAAACTTTATTTTCTAAATTTAATAAATAAATAGAATTATTTGTTCCATCGATAGCATAAATTTTATTAGCAGAGGAGAGTAGGGCAATAGCTTGAGTGTTAGCCTGGCTTTCGATGACGTTAAAATTTCCTAATTCGTCTGGCTCATTGATAGTGATGATTTTATTTATTTTAGCTGTTTGTTCATTTATTTTACTTTCTACTTCGGAATAATTTTTGATTTTATTTTTTTCTTTATCACTAAGAGAGTTTAATATTTGTCTTAGTTCTTCAATTATTTCTCCAGCTCGGTCTTCGTTGTTATAGAGAAGGGCTGAATCAATTTGGTTTTGTTTTTGTTCTATTAATTCTTCAAAACTAGAAGCACTTTCTTCTATTAATATTTCGTTAGTTTCTTTTTTTTGAAAAATAATATTAGCAATTAATATTAAAAGTAATATTCCGATTATAATTAATAATATTTTTTTGTTTTTCCATTTTTTACCAGATTTAGACTGTTCTAAGTGCTCTATTATTTCGGTATTCTTTTCTTTTTTAGTTGTTTTAAAGCGAGCAAGTATTTTATTTAACTTGGGTAGTTTTTTAAAAATATTAATAAAGTTTAAGAAGATAGTTATTTTTTGAGTTATTTTTTTCTTGTTGATGCTCCCGGGGGTTTTTAGTAATTTTTCGGTATTTTTTTCAGCTTGATTAAGGTCTGATTCATAATATTTAAAATTTCCTTCGGGACTATTAGAGCTGGTATTTTTTATAAGTAAACCGCAGAAATTGGAATAATTATTGATCTTTTTTAAATAATTCTTGATTTGTTCGGTGGCTCCTTCTAGTTTTAATTCGCCAATTATTTTTACAAATTCATCACCTAAAAGGTATTGCGAGAGTGAAGGATTAGAAAAGACAATATAAGATTTATCCGGTAGCTCTCCACTGATAATGGAAGAGAAAATTTTGCCAGAGGCCAATTCTTCTAATTCGTGCTCCTCGTCGTTGGGGTTGATATCGCTAATTTGCCAGTTTTCTTCTTCTTTTTTAATTAAAAAGGACTTATTTTGTCCCATACTGGAAAAATATATTTGTTCATCATAAATTAGACCAACAACTATATTTAAG
>JAQVAR010000086.1 GCA_028690725.1 Candidatus Iainarchaeum sp. | reverse complement strand
TTTAATGGAATCTTTAATTTCTTTAATAATCCTACCAATATTTTCGCTATCTCGAAAATCACTAATAGTTTCAATTTTTTGAGATAATATTTTTAGATCTTGATTTATTTTTTTAATATTAAAAGGATGTTCTTCATTATTGATTCTTCCTAATTCTTTTTCTACTTCTAAAATATTTTTTTCTATTTCTTGGGAAATTTCTTTATTTTTGTTAATTTTTTCCTGACTACTACCTATATTTAAGTCTAATTCTGACAAATCTTCTTTAAGGTTTGCCTGATCAAATTTTAAAGAAGACTGTCTATTTACCAAGAAAGACAAATCAAACTTTCCTTGTTTCTCTAATTTTACTTCTATCCAAGCCTCTATTTTAGAAAGCTCTCTATTTTTATCCGACAATTCTCTTTCTAAGGTAACAATAGAGTCTTCTATTTCTTTTAATTTTTCTATTTCTAAAGATCCTTCCTTTAATTTTTCTATCTCCTTAGAACTAACAGCAATAATTTTTTGCAACTCTTCTCGATCACTAATTAGGGTAGTTATCATTTCATTATCGGAATTTTTATTCTTTTTGTTTAAAGTTATCCACAGGGCTAACCTTTCTTGCTGTTTTTCAATTTTCTCTTTTTCGGCCTGCAAAGACAAGAAATTTTTCTGTAATTCATAAAATTCTTTTCCAATAGTTTCTCCTTGACTAAGTTGTTCTAAATTATTTTTATCAACTTCAATTTTTTTTTCTAAAACATCTTTTTCTATCTGAAGTTTATTAATTTCTTTTTGAAATTTTTCAGACCTATTCCCAACCTCCTGCCACAGACAACTATAATAATTTAATTGCTTAATTAAAAGCTCTTCTTCCAATGACTGTCGCTTTTTAAGTTTTCCAACTTGACGAGTCAAACTCTTTAAACGAGGATTTATTTCATTTAACAACATCTCCACTTTTGCCAAGTTTTCTTGGCTATTTTCTAATTTATTTAAAGAAATGTCTCTTTTAATTTGATATTGTTTAACACCAGTGGCCTCATCAAAAAAAGCCTTTCTTTCTGAAGGGCTAGTATTTAAAAAATTTTCCACCATACCTTGACCAATAACACTATAGGTTTTTTGACCGAAATTAGCCTTAGCTAAAAATATTTGAATATCACTTAAGCGGACCTTGCTACCATTAATCAAATACTCACTATTACCGTCTCGAAAAACCCTTCTAGTTAAAACTATTTCCGGAAGAAAAAGTAAGGCGTCAATATTATCACCCTCCCTATTAGATTCCTCCTTTAAAAAATCATCCTCTTGATTATTTTTTTTAAATTTTAAAAAATTATTACTTTCGTTATTCAAAAATAAAGAAACCTCTGCCATATTAAGTCTTCCCTTTTTATCTGACCCAGAAAAAATAACGTCTTCACTTTTCTTGCTACGAAGCAATTTAGTGCTTTGTTCTCCCAACACCCAACGAATAGAGTCAGCAATGTTTGATTTTCCAGAACCATTTGGTCCGACAACAATAGTAATTCCTCTTTTTTGATCATTTAATATTCCAGAAAAAATCAATTTATTTTTATTAGCAAAAGATTTAAACCCTTGAATCTCTAGTTTTTCCAAATACATAATTTTAAAAAATATTTTTAATATATAAAACGTTTTATATTATACAAAATATTTATCTAATAAGCAATTAAAACAATAAAATCCTTATTTTATAGGCATAATATCTAAAAATATCTCTAAAAAAAGACACTCAGGATAAACCCGAGTGTCTTTTTTTAGAGAGAAAAAGAAATAGTATTATTTCTTTTTTGCAACTTTCCTTTTTGCAACTTTCCTTTTTACAACTTTTTTCTTAACTACTGGTTTTTTGATTACAACCTTTTTAGCAACTTTTGGTTTTTTAATTACAACCTTTTTAGTAACTTTCCTTTTTGCTACTGGTTTCTTTTTAGCAACTTTTTTCATAATAATAAAAAATTATTTTATTCTTAGAATAGGAACCGACCAATTCCTATATTTAAGTTCAAATAAATTATACCATAAAAAAAATAAAATAACAATAGTTTTTGGAAAAAAATTTAAAAACCTTTTTTCTTTTTAACAACTTTAAAAAATTCCATCACCCACAAAACCGAAGAAGCTAAAATAAATAATATTATCCAAGTCTTAAAACTTATTGGAGAAATTCCTAAAACATTTTGCATAAAATTATTATAAGTAGCTAAAACGTGAAGAAGGTGAGCCCCAAAAACACCAACTAATAAAATCAAATTCTTTTTTAAAGAAATTCTAAAAGCTGAAACTTTCTCAGAACGACAATTAAAGACATGTAAATTTTGAAATAAAACCATCAACATTAAAATAATATTGCGAGCCAAATTTTCTGGATATTGTAAAACTCTAATCAAATAAAACCAAACAAAAAGAACAACCAAACCGATAACTGCCCCTGATAAAAGTGTTTGCTGAACCATTAATCTATTAAAAACGCTTTCCTGAGGAGAACGTGGTGATCTATTCATAGCCCCATCTTCTCCTCTCTCAAAAGATAAAGAAATGTCTTGAATGCCGTTCGTCACTACATTCAACCATAAAAGCTGAGCAGCAAATAAAGGGAGAGGCATTCCTAAAAATATTGCGAAAATAAAAATAATTATTTCAGCTGCTCCACTAGAAATAACAAAATAAATAACCTTTCTGACATTATCATAGGCAAAACGCCCTTCCTCTATCCCCTTAACAAT
>JAQVAR010000017.1 GCA_028690725.1 Candidatus Iainarchaeum sp. | reverse complement strand
TTTTGAATATTTTTGTTCTTCAATAAAACCAACTTTTTCTTCTGTTGGAATTTCAAATTTGTCTCTTTGTCCACCAGGATATCTTTGTTCTATTGCTTCATAACCTCTAAAATAACTTCCTCTTGCCAGTCCTCTATCAACTGCCCCTTGGTTTACTACTACTGCATCCATTGTGTTGAAACCATAATATGGCATTATTGCTACTACAAAATTTTGTATTTGTGGTCTCTCATCCATTCCAAGAACATCCATTGTTTTAGTTTTAACAATATTTTTTTCAGGATAATACAATAAGTATCCTTCAGTATCATGTCTTGTCTTATAATTTATTGATCCTAAACCAATTGCTTGTTTGAACATCTTGTCTCCGTGTAATGCTTTTCCAGCCATGTCATGTTCAATATATGGGACCATGCTTGATATTACGCTTAATATTGCTGCTCCGTTTATTTCTAAATGAGTATGTTCTTTCGTAATTTCTTCTTCTTTTTGTGCTATTAATGCATTTTCTTCTTCTTCAGAATCAAGATATTCTATTACACCCATTTCAACTAATTTTTTAAAACTTAATTCGTTGTTTTCTACTTTTTCTTGTAATTCTTTTGTGTAAGTACTTTTACCATTTTTTACTACTATTACTGGTCTTTGTAATCTTCCAGCATCAGTGTTAATATAAATTTCGTTAGTGTCCTCATGTAAAGCAATATTAGTTTCTTTTGGTAATGCTCCATCTCTTCTTGCATCAATAGCTATTCTTGTTAGCTCTTTAGCATTCTCATGGAAACCAATTAATCTACCATTAATATATACTTTTGCTATGTTAGCCATAAAATTCACCTATAATTTTTTTAGTTTTACTCCTTGTTTGTGTAAAAATTCTTCTACTCCTTCTTCTTGTACTTCTGTTGTTACCTCACTCATAAAACATAAGTTTTTTACCAAACCACATTGTGGTCCGTCTGGTGTTTCTATTGGATCTAATCTACCCCAATGTGTTCCATGAACATCTCTTGCTTCATATAATTCTCTTGTTTTTGATAATTGTGATTTTACTTTTCTCATATCAGTTACTGGTGCTAAATAATTTACTCTATCCATGAATTTTGCTACTCCAGTACTTCTTCCAATCCAATTACCTGTGCTCATAGCAAATCTTATTCTTTCACTTACTGCTCCGGGTCTAACAATAGTAGAAATATTTAATTTCCTTCTTCTTGTAACTGTTCTATCAATTTGAAATCTAAGATCTTTTACAAAATATTTGAAAGAATATCTGAATAAGTGTTCCATTAATTTTCCACTTAATTCTAATCTCTTATTAGTATAATGATCCTTATCATCTTTTCCTCTCAAACCATGGCTTCTTTCAATTGCTTTTGTTGCCATCATCGCTAAATAATAAGCTTTTGCTAATTTTGATTCTTCGTCTTGTCCAATGTGTGGTAACAAAAAACCATTAATAACTTCTCTTGCTCTTCTTAATCTATAATCTATTACTTGTCCCGGTGCAACAAATTTTCCTATTTTATCTAAAGCATCTTCTTCTTGTTTTATATCACATTCTTCCCAATTAAGACACAAATCATTTTGAACTTCTATTTCTTCTGGGAAAGCTTCAAAAACTTCTTTTCTTGTTTTTAATCCTAATGCTTTGAACAATGTAAACAATAATAATTTTCTTGGGCTGGTTGGAAAAGTAGCATATAATAATCCTTCTGGACTCCTTGTTACTCTTACTCTCCCCTTGAAAGCGCCTTTTGTTGAAATAACTTCTGCAACAGTTCCTTTTTCTCCTTCACTAATTAGTACTCTGTCACTAGACAATACTTCTTGTGTCATCAATGCTTTTTCAGAACCGTTTACAATAAAATATCCACCAAAATCTTTTGGGTCTTCGCCAGCATCAATTAATTCTGTTTCACTCATTCCATTTAACCAACATTTACTTGATTTTGTCATTATTGGTAAATCACCAATAAAGGTTCTTCTAGCATCTTGTTCAACATCTCTTCTAAACAATCTTATAGTCAAATAAATTGGTCCAGAATAAGTTCTATTTCTTAACCTAGCTTCCATTGGTAAGAATTGTTCTCTTGGAGAACCATCTGCTTCAATAATTTTTGGTTTTTCAATTTCAATATTACTTAATTCTATTTTAACCTCTTCTATTTTTGGAATAATTTCCTTATTCTCTTCTACAATATCTTGTAATTTTATATCAACAAATTGATTGAAAGAATCTAGTTCCATTTGAGCAATATTTTTTTCTCTTAAATAAGAATCAATTAATTCCCAACTCATCAAACCACCCTTCTATAATAAGTACTTTGCCCTGCTGTGATAGAATCTCTAATAATTTTTACTACGTCGCCCTTATCAGCTTTCAATGGTTTTATTGCTGAGTCCAATCTAGAAATTTTTGGTAGACAACTACTATTTATCCCAAGCTCCCTCATTAACTCTTCAACTTTTTCTCTTCTTATTAGAATATGTTCGGGAACCAAATAATGTCTCTTTTCATCAGCCAATAAACCACCAGGCAAACTCTATAAACTTTAAAAATGATTATTTTATGCGGATGACAAGCAAAAATTTTTTTAAAAAAAAATTGCCACCAAACTCCACAAAACACCCATTAAATCATATGGCCAAATAAAAACAAATTAATTTGTTTTATTTACGGCATTGCTACCGCTAAAAAACCATTAAACACTATTCAAATTTAGATTGGAAAAGATTTAAAAGCGTTGCGTGTTTCAAACAATTTTTTTTTGTAAAAATTATCTTAATCTTTTTAGGGTTTCAAAATAATATGATTCTATTTCTCTTATTGGTCTTCTTCTTTTTTTTTCTTCATGTGGGAAATGCCAGTAAAAAATTTTTTCTTGTCCTGGACTCCAACAAAAAGTAATATCCTTATTTTCTAATTTGGAATAAAGATCTATTTCTAGGTTATCAATATTTTTTACAATACAACCCATTTTTATTAGTTCTCCAATTATTTGGTATAATCGTAAATTTTTTTCGTGAAAATTCTTGTTTAATTCTACTTCCAATAAATAATTTTCTACTTTTTCATCTTCAAATTCTATTTTAGTATTATCTAATAAATCTAATTCTTCTCTCAACAAATTAATTTCTTTCAACATTGGTCTTATTTTTTGTATCATTTCGTTTGCTTCTCCTAAAGAAAAATATATTTTGGACATAATATTCTTCAGAAGGGTTTGTTTTATAATAATATTTAAAAACAATAAAGAATATTTTTTTTTAAAAAATAATTATTTTTTTAACAAGATTATTTTTAATTAGTATAAACTAAATTAACATCTTTTAAAATTGTAAATGCGTGTGGAAAATAATTTCCATCTGGAAATTGGTATTGTTGTAAAACAACAGCCCATTGAAAATATTGGTTTGGCGTTAATTCAGAAATATCAATGTTTGTTCCAGCAAAATAATTTGTACTACTCCAAGAACCATCAGAACAATCATTTTGTGCACAAGACCTATATTTTATTCCCAATTTCGTTGAACCTTTATTAAACAATTCTTTTGCTTCTGTATTTGTTAATGCTCTATCCCAAAAACCTATTTCATCAATTTTACCATCTATTGAATGAGTGTACCATGCGCCTTGACACCTATTTCCAATACACATAGGTTTTTCCGTATTTTGTCTTGACATTATTCCTGTATGGATATTAGATTGAATTGATTCCTTTTCAAGTCCGTTAATAAATGCTTTAACTGTTGATCCATCCCAAATTACTGTAAAATGATTCCATTTATTTAATTGTATTCCTGGAAAACAATGCGCTGCCCAACCAGTAATGGATGCGTAAAAATTCCAACAAAGAGTTTGATCAGAAGCTAAATAAAATTCCATTTGAGCATAATTGTCTTCAGTATTAGAAAAAATCATATTCTGATTACCAGTAACATTGTTTAAAAAAATCCATCCTGAAGTACTAAAAGAATCTAATCCAATAATAATATCATCTAAACTACCAAGATTTATTTTTGGTGTTTGAGAACCATCAAATTGTGATGCGTTTGTCTCCCATAATCCATTGATTTGTGTTGGGCAATTACCACTACAAGAACCTGTTATTGTATTTGGGCCAGCATCATCAAAAGAAGTCGCTCCTGCGGATTCATTCAAATGCCACAATCCAATTAAACCATTATTCAAATCAATTTCAATTTCTGGTTCTATTTGCGAACCATATATGAACCCATTAATATCAATTCCATTGTTAGAATTGAATTGTATAAAATTAAAATCAGTAGTTGTTGAAGTAGTATCAATTATTGGAGAAATATAATTAGCATCAATGAACCAATTATTATAATCTTTTTGGATTTCTTCTGGAGACAAAACACGATTATAAATTTTTACTTCATCTAATATTCCATTAAGATATTCATCCCAAGCGGGATTTCTAGACCCTATATAATAAGTATATCCTAAAGCTTTTAATCTATTAGAAGAAATAGTGTCTTGTAAAATTCCATTTATATAAAAAGATAATGTTTGTGAAGCAGTATCATAAGTTGAAGTTAAAAAATACCATTGATTTAAATTGAATTGATTATTTGACCACACATAATTACAAGTATTCCATGCTGGGCAAACAAATGTACCAAATTTATTATTTTCTCCATAAACAATATTTCCCATAGAATTAAAATTCCACCCTCCCCCTGTAATAAAATGGTCTGAACTAGAATAAGTGAAAACTTTTACCCAAACAGAAATAGAATGATCATAAAAATCTCCAATGTCAAAAGGAGTAATTACATAATCATTTACTCCATCAAAATAACCTGCATTAGTATCCCATAAACCAAAAGCGTTTGTATCTGCTCCATTAACCAAAGTTCCATTATTCTCATTCGCAGAATCATAAATAGTTGTGCCATCTTTTGAATTAAATTTATAATACGCTATCAAACCATTCATGTCTCTGTTATAATCTGAAGAAAGATAAGTGTAATCCGCATTAACATTATAATCAAGTTCACCATTTTGTTTTATTGTTCCTAATTTTGTATAATTAAATATTCCATTTAAAAAATTTTCATTTGAATTAAAATAAACAAATCTTGTTTGTATTGGAACAGTTTCTTTTGGTTGAACTAAAATATCATAATTTTTTGGTATTGCTTCTTCAACACAATCAACAACAATATCTGTTGTGAATTGTTTTTCTAAACCATATTTTGATGTGTAATATATTGTCATTTCGCATATTTTTGTTTTGCCTTCAAAACCAGTGCAAGAACAACTATTTCCTAATTCTTCTAAACTAAATATTTTTTGTAAACCTTGGGTTAGAATAATGTCAGAATATTCTATTTCAGAATCATCAATATTTATTTTCGTTATTGTTATTGTTCTACCAGAATTATTTGATAATGCTATTAAACCATTACCATCAATATCAACAACAGCTTCGTCAACACTTATTACGCCTGTAATCGAACTAATTTTTGTTGAAATAGTAGAAATGTTTTGTGCATCATCAAAAAAGTTTGTTAGTAGTGCAACAACTATTAAACCAACAATAACAACAACACCTATTATCACTAAATATTCTATTGTTCCTTGAGCTTTGATAGATTTTAGAAAATTCATTATACAAACACTATCTTCATTATAGCTAAAAGAAATATTTAAATGTATTTTAAAAAAATTTTAATTTTTTATATTTTTTATGGAATAATAACACATCTGAATCCTTCAGAACCATCATTTGCTGTTATACTACTCCATAAATAGGCTGAATAAATTCCTGCTGAATAAGCCCAATCTCTAGCGCCCCCTTTCCATAATCCAACAGCAGAATTTGTTCCTGTAATTAATCCAACCCCATTATATCTATTATAATTTCCGTCTGGTCCAAGTTCATATCTTTTATCAATTGCACTAATTTTTGCATAATTATTTTGAAAAACACATTCGTTTGAACCGTCATTTCCAAAATAAGAATTGTCTGATGAAGAAGTGCAAGCAGCTCCTGTTGGAATAGCAGTTCCATCTTCCATTAAATCAACAACTTCATGAGTATTGCCTGCGAGATCCCAAATTATTTCTCCATTATTTAAAACAAACGTTCTTAATTGGGATTGTCCAGAACCCGAAGTATAAGAACCTGTCCATTGGTTTCCAGTTCCATAATAACCCATAGAATTTATTCCATCCCCTCTTATTTCACAAGAGCTTGTTGCAAAAATATTATCAGAATCATCCATTGTTTTTTCTAAATTGCAACCACTAATTATTGGGTCATTAGTTCCTGCCAAAAAACCGCCTCCATCAGAATGTCCAACAGCTAATTGTATTTCATCATCAATACTCATATCATTAATAGTAGTTGATTCAATATTTCTAGCAATCACCATCCACTCTCTGTTCGTTATCAAATGATATCCTTCTCCTAAAGTAGCACAAGTTGAGTATGCTGAACTAACACTTAAAGACCATGGATTACTATCTGCTTGTGAGGTTGGAACTCCTGAAACATTTTTTGCATTAAATTTCATAACACAAAAACTATTAACATCAAAATAAGTGCTTCCAGGAACAAGAATATATCCTGTTGGGCAAACAAAATAATCAATTGCTCTTTGATTAGAACTCAAGGAAAAATTTCCATATATGTCAATACAATTGATATCCCAATCGTGTTTACCCTCACCAATAGAAAGAAGATCAATTCTGCCAACATTGTATTCTCCATTAGAAATGTTTGTCAAAATGTTTACATCAAAACCATTTACTATTATTTTACAACTTTGAATTTGTGAATCATCGTCAACAAAAAAATTTACATCAACAAAAGAATTTTGAGTAGCATAACCATCAATTGGGTTTTCAAGTAAAACTATTGGCGCAATAGTTTCATAAACTGGTTGAACTAAAATATCATAATTTTTTGGTATTGCTTCTTCAATACAATTAACAACAATATCTGTTGTGAATTTTTTTTTTAATCCATATTTTGTTTCATAATTAAATGTTATTTCACATATTTTTGTTTTTCCTTCTAAATTAGTACAACTACATGTTTCGCCAATGCTTGGAATACTAAAAATTTTTTTGTTTCCTTGAAAAAGAGTTGTATTATAATTTGTATCAATTCCACCAACATTCAAACTAGTAATTGATAATGCATCATTAGAATTATTTGTTATAATTAATAGTCCATTATTATCGTTGCTAAAAATAGCTTCGCCAACATTGAATGTTCCTGTGGTCGAACCAATTCTTGTTGAAACAGTAGAAATGTTTTGTGCATCATCAAAAAAGTTTGTTAGTAGTGCAACAACTATTAAACCAACAATAACAACTACTCCTATTATTATTAGATATTCAATTGTTCCTTGGGCAATTGTTTTTTTTTCAAAATTTTTGTTTTTTTTAAAAAATTTCATTTGAAAAATTATAAGTTTAAAGTGGTATATTAAAATTGTCTTTTGAATTTTAGAACTAGTTTAAATGATTTTTCTTATTATAATTAATTGGTTTTTTATGAAAAATAAGAAAATAGAATTGCTTGTGGGTGTTGCTGATTTTAAAGGAGCAATTGCTGCTGTAAAGAATGGTGCTAACGCAGTTTATTTTGGTGTAAAAGGTTTTAACATGCGTGACCTTGGAACAAATTTTGAAAAAAAAGAGTTAAAAAAATTAATGCGATATTTACATGAAAATAATTTGAAAGGTTATCTTGCATTAAACACAATAGTTTTTCCTGAAGAATTAAAAAAAGTTGATTCTATTCTTTTGGCTTCAAAAAAAGTTGGTGTTGATGCAGTAATAGCTTCTGATTTTGGAGTAATGTTATTAGTAAAAAAACACAAGTTAGAATTACATGTTTCTACTCAATGTTCTGTTTCTAATGAATTAGCATTAAAACAATTCAAAAAAATTGGTGCCAAGAGAATTGTTCTTGCAAGAGAACTAAATTTTTCTCAAGTAAAAAAAATGGTTATTTTTGCTAAAAAAATTGGTTTAGAAGTAGAAGCTTTTGTTCATGGTGCAATGTGTATTGCTGTTAGTGGTAGGTGTTTTATGAGTCATGATATTTTTGGTAGGAGTGCTAATAGAGGAGAATGCTTGCAAGTTTGTAGGCGTACTTTTCATGTTGATTCTAAACAATTAGAAGAAGAAAATTGTAATTATAATTCGTTAAAAGAAGCCACTGCTTTTTTTTTAGATGGTTCTCCTAATAGTTTTGAAAAAAAATCTTTGAAAATTTCTGGTAATACTATTTTGTCAGCAAAGGATATGAAAACAATAGAAATTCTTGACAAAGTACTTGCAACAAGAATAATTTCGTTAAAAATAGAGGGCAGAACAAAACCAACTGATTATATTGCTATTACAACAAAATGTTATAGACAAGCAATTGATTCTATAAAAAATAATTCTTTTTCTAAAAAGAAGATTGATTTTTGGAACAAAGAATTATCAAAAGTATATAATAGGAAGTTTTCAACTGGTTTTTGGGAGAAAACGCCTTCAAAAAAAGAATTTACTGATATTGAAGGGTCTGCTCAAACACAAAAAAGAGTTAATGTTGGGAGAATAACAAAATTTTATGCAAAAATAAATGTTGCTGAAATAAAATTGTTTGACAAAATACAAATAGGTGATTCTATAATAATAGAAGGGAATACTACTTTTTTGGAACAAGAATTGTCCTCAATGCAAATACATCACAAAGAATTAAAAGTTGCTTTTAAAGGTCAAAATGTTGGTATTAAAGTTAATGAAAGGGTAAGAGTAAATGATCTTGTTTTCAAAATTGTTAAAAACAAAAAATGATTTTTTTATTAATTCTTTTTGATAAAAAAAGTTAAATACTCTTTCTACTTATTTATTCTAATGAAAAATTATTCTGATGATCAGATTTCTTTGCTAGAATTACTTGCTTTTAAAGAAGATGTTTTTTTGATGGTGGCACCATCTTTTGTAGTTGATTTTGATTACAAAACATTTGTTCCTTTGATGAAAGGCCTTGGTTTTGACAAAGTTTTTGAAATAACATTTGGAGCAAAAATGGTTAACAATAATTATCAAAAATTTATTGTTTCAAACAAAGATCAAGAAAAATTTATTTCTAGTACTTGTCCTCTTAGTGTTAACTTAATAATTGCAAAATATCCTAATTTAAAAAAATTTTTATTGCCATTTAATAGTCCAATGATTGCTATGGCGAAAATAATTAAAAAAAATTTTTCAAAAAACAAAATTGTTTTTTTATCTCCTTGTAATGCAAAAAAAATTGAGGCAAAAAAAAGTGGTTTGATTGATTGTGTAATAACATTTAAAGAATTAAAAGATATTATTGAAAAAGAAAAACCAATTCCAATGAAATGTTCTCATTTGTTTGATAGATTCTATAATGATTATACAAAAATATATCCTCTTCCTGGTGGTTTAACAAAAACACTTCATTTAAAAGGAATTTTCAAAGAGAATGAAACTATTTCTGTTGATGGTCAAAGAAATATTATTAATTTGTTTGATTCAAAACCAAAACAAAAATTTTTTGATATTCTTTTTTGTAAAGGTGGTTGTATTGGTGGAGATGGAATATCAATAAAAACACCAATTTTTTTCAAAAAATTTTCTGTAACTAGTTATTTAAAACAATCATCAAAAGAAAAAATTGGTAATAGAAAAGGTTTAGAAAAATATACTAAAGGGATAAGTTTCAAAAAAAAATTTTGATTTATTAAAACTTTTAGGGAAATTTGTTGACGCAATCCTTTTAGAAAGTGTTGTACCTCCAATTTTTTTAAGCCTTTAGAGGGATTTGAACCCTCGACCAACTGCTAATTTGCTTTTTGTTACGAAGCAGCTACTCTACCACTGAGCTATAAAGGCGTTAATATAATAATTAATATTAATTAACTTTTTTTATTTTTGCAATAAAAAATTGTTGTGTATCATTATCTTGTGGCCATAATCTAATACAATTTTCACATAACAAATTTTTTCTTATTTTAATTCCTTCTAATTTTATTGGAACTATTACAGCATTTTTTCTTTTTTCTAATAAGTATAATATTACTTCTTCATTTTCTTCTGGAGCAAAAGAACAAGTGCTATAAACAAGTTCTCCATTTTTATTTAACAAATCAAAACAATGTAACAATAATTCTTTTTGTATTTTTGATTTTTTTAAAACTATTTCTTGTGTCCATCCTTTTAATGCATCTCTTTTTTTTCTAACTAATCCCTCACTAGAACAAGGAGCATCCAATAATATTTTATCAAATTTTTCTTTAAAATTTCTAACATCCATTCTTTTCACAAAAACATTATCTAATCCAAAAAAATTTTTGTTATGTAGTAGTATTTTTGTTCTTTTTGTGTTAACATCTAATGCAATTACTTTTTTTGCTATATTACTTAATTGAATTGTTTTCATTCCTGGTGAAGCACAAGCATCCAAAACAATATTTTCTTTTTTAACATTTAATATAATTACTGGTAACATTGATGCTTTTTCTTGTATTGAAATTTCTCCTTTTTTATATTCTTCTAAATCACCTGGTTTTTTATAATTAATTCCAAAAGCCCATTCAGAAAAAGAGTATTTCTTTAAGACAATGTTTTTTTCCAACATTTTTTGTTTTATTTTTTCAATATCTGTTTTTTTATTGTTTATCCAAATGCTTTTCTCTTCTTTTTTACTTATTGTTTTGAAGAATTCATCCCATTCTTCTCCTAACAATTTTTTGTATTTTTCTATGAACTCTTTTGGGTAAAACGTTTTTTTCATCAAATAAGTTGTTTTAATTCTATTTTTAAACTCTTATTTATTATTATTTAGTATGGATAATATTAGCGAATTAAAAATAGATTATGATAGAAAACGTAGGATGAAAGAGAATCTTGAGAAAAATTTTGAAAGACGAAAAAAGTTAAATTTAGTTGATCCTGCTTATGAAAGGCAAATAATTTCAGATATCAAAGAATTAGAATCAGAAATGGCTTGTATTGAAAGAAAAGTTCGTTCAATACAATCAGAAAAAGCAAGAAAAAAATTAATTAACAACAAATAACAATATTATTTTTCTTGAAAATTATTCTAATATTGATAAGTTAATTTAATGGAACAAATTATATTATAAAAGAAAAAATAAATGAATGTTAAAAATTAAATTAAGGTTTATCAATTGTCGTCCAAACGCCCTGACCGGGGCTTTAACTCCGCAACCCCTTTAGAAAAGGTGTTGCATTCCTAAATATTTTTTTTTTAAAATGAGTACGCCCTGACCGGGACTTGAACCCGAGTCGCACCCGAACAGCAATTCTTTATTATTAATTCATTTTTTGAGCAATTTTTAAATGGTCCAAATTATTTTAATGAATTTTTAATAAAAATTCTGACAGGGGTGCATCCTAACCGCTAGACTATCAGGGCAACAATATTTCATTGAATCAAACACCTTTGGTATTTTTTTTGAAATATTATATTAATAAATTAAAATTATTATATAAAAAAATTTTGTCCAAGAAGTTTTAAAAAGCTCACTTATTGTATTAAACCAAGATTCTTTGCATTTATAGCAACTTCATATAATGGTCCTTCACAATCAAGTTCTTCAATATTCATTGTTTCTTGTAATTCAATCAATTCATTTAAAGACAATTTGCATTTTGCATCTAAACCAAATAATATTTCTGGTAATTTTGATGATTTTTCTAATCTAAAATACACTTCGCATTTTTCTCCAAAAGGTTCCAAAATTTGTATAAATGCTTCTTCTTCCTCTTCAATTGTTGTTCCAAATGCTTTTTTACATTCTGAAAAATTTTTTATTATACAATCCAAATCATTGCATTTAATTCCTTCTTCAACAGGTTTTTCTATTGTTGGACCTAAACAACCAAAAGCAAACAATATTACCAAAATTAATACAATAATATTTTTTTTCATATTTTCATTATGTTTAATATTATTTTTAAATTGTTCTTAGTAGCAATATTTTTTTCCTATAACAAAATTTAAACATTTCTAACAAAAAGTATTTATGAAAATAATTCAATTAAATGTTTTTGGTTTTGATAATAATTATTCTTATTTGATTGTGGGCAAAAATAATGAAACAATAATAATTGATCCTACTGGAGAAAAAGATTTAATAGAAAAAGAAATTCAGAAAAACAATTTGAAAATAAGATTATTATTAATAACTCATTCTCATCCTGACCATATTGAATTAGTTGAATATTTTAAATCAAGAGGTATTCCTTTAAAAAATTTTGAGGAATTAAAAAATAATCCTTTGTTCGAAATTTTTGGAATCAAAATAAAAACAATTTTTGTTCCTGGTCACACAAAGGATTCTGTTTGTTTTCTAATAAAAAATAATTTGTTTACTGGCGATACTCTTTTTGTTAATGGGATTGGTACAACTTCTTTTGGTGGTAACAAAAAACAATTAAAAAATTCTATTAAATTACTTTCAAAATTGGATA
>JAQVAR010000085.1 GCA_028690725.1 Candidatus Iainarchaeum sp. | reverse complement strand
GCACATTAGTATAAAAACAAAAATTATTTTTTGGGAAAAAAAAGAAAGATTTGAATAGTAAGATGTAATTATTATTCTAATTAATATTAAATAAAAGGAGGAAATAATCATGTTTAATAAAAAAGGACAAGGAACAATAGAATACCTAATAATAATTGCGGTAGTAGTAGTAATAGCACTAGTTGTTGTAGGATTATTATTACAAGTAATGAACCAAGGAAGTCAAGTACCAGAACAAACAGCAAAAATAGCATGGCAATCAGCAACACCATGGGCAATCGTGGATTGGACAGCAGTAGAAACAGATGGAAACGTTCAACTTGTATTGAAAAATCAATCATATGAAACATTAACATTTCAATCATTTTACTTGACTGATACAGATAATTATACATCTGAAATCAATGTCGCACCAGGAGCAACACTTAATGTAACAGTTACTGGTCTTACTGGTTTAACAGAAGGCGAAAGATATTCATATCCAAAAGAATATATTGTAATAAATTATGATACAACAAATATTTCAGGGAAAGTACAATACGGCGCTGCAGATATAACAGGAAACGCAAGTTAAAAGTAAAATAAATAATTGAAAAAAATTGGAAGTGAATTTTTAGAAATTCATTTCCAAAAATTCTTTTTTTAAAAAAAAAATCAAAACAAAAACTTTAAAAAGGGAGAAAACATTATTAATTTATTATTTTTTAAACTAATTAAGGAGAAAAAAATGGTTAACAAGAAAGGACAAGGAACAATAGAATACCTAATAATAATTGCGATTGTAATAGTAATAGCATTAGTGGTAGTAGGAATATTAATACAATTAATGGGGCAAGGATCTGGAATAGGAGAAACATCATCACAAATAGCATGGAAGAGCGCACAACCATGGGCAATAATAGATTGGAAGGTTGACAGAGACGGAAATTTAACATTAATATTACAAAATAATACATCAGAAATACTTGATCTAGTAAAAGTAAGTGTAGGAAGAGGAGAAGATTGGAATGTTGGAATTAGCGGAATAATAAGCGGAGCAAAAACAAATGATAACGAAGTAATAATAACAGGAACAGGAATATCCCCAAACACACAATATGCGTTCCAAAAAGATTCAATATATATTGATTATAATACGACAGCTCTTTCAGGAAAAAGACAAGGTGGGGCAGCAGATATAACAGGAATATCACAACAATAAAAAAGGAAAAAAAAATCTTTCTACAATTTTTTTTATAATCTAAAAACATTATTAATTTGCTATTTTTAACATTGAAGAAGAAGAAACATTTCCAGAAGAATAATTAAACAAACCATTAGCCCAAACAGGAATATTATTAGAATCAAAATCATACTCAAATTTTAATTTAAAATCAATCCTATTCGAAGAATTAGAATCAATAAAAAAAGAATTATTATTAGTTGTTCTACCAAAAACTAGAATAATATTAGAATCATAATAAACAAGATTTAGAACAGATTCTTCAGAAGAAGAAATATTATCAAAAATTTGAAAAAAATTTGAATTATCAAAATAATTTATATTCAAATCAACACTACCAACACTTGGAGACCACTCATAATAATTTAAATCATCCATTGAAAACAAATTCAAATCAGTTGAAATCAAAGAATTATTAGAATTAAAACTTGTTTTATTCAAAATATAATCAATATCATAAACAAACAAATCTCCAAAAAACACTTCAAAAGAACCATCTTTCAAATTAGAAAAATCAACTGATTTTGAACCAGAAACATTTGGAAAAAAATCATTTTCAAGAAAAACTTCATAATCATTAATTGCTTGAGAAATATTAATTTTTTTTGGCAAAAAATCTTTTATAACAACAATTATTTTTTCTTCTTCAAAACCCAATTGCAAATCAAAATCCACTATTCTCTTCAAATTATTTCCCAAATTATTGTTTAATATTGTTTGAGAAAGAACAGCATAATTAGAAAGAATACGTGTTTCTCTATCAATATCATTATTAGCATAAGTTTGAGCAAAAATAACAATTGTTGATGCAAAAAGAATTATTGAAATAGTAAAAAAAAAGCCTTTATTAGAAATCATTTATACCAAGCCTCCACTCTAATATTATAAAAAGAAATAATATTACTATCATTAAAAACAATAGACCTATTAACCACTATTAATTCTTCATAGTTTTTTGAACATCCTACTTTAGAAGCAATTATTATTGGAACAACTTCTCCTTCAGGAATAATACTAGTTTCAAAACAAAAAGATTGTGGGGTAGAATTTATTTTTTCTAACAATAATTCAGAAGAACCATGTGCAATCGCATTCTCAAAATATAACCCCTTTTCAAAAACAATTGACAAATCCCTAGCAGAATTAATCAAATCAATATTATTCCAAGAACTAAAACCAATCTGAGAAACATAATATATTGAAGCCAAAATTAGTAAAAAAAGCAAGGTTAAACTAAGAAAAGAATCAGAAGTAATAACAAAACCATTATTATTTAATTTTTTAAACAAAATATTATTTTTCAAAAGCAATAACCCCCCTCAAAATATTTAATTCATTACCAACAAAAACTATTCTATCATACTTTAATTCAAATTCAGTATTAGCAAATTCTTTGTTTGATTCATGAACAACAAAACCACTAGAATCAATTAACTGAATTTTAAAAGAATACCCACCAAAACCAAGTTTTTCATTAGCAATCAAATAATTATTATCAAGATAATTAATTAAAGAGAACAATTTTTCTTCAACC
>JAQVAR010000084.1 GCA_028690725.1 Candidatus Iainarchaeum sp. | reverse complement strand
GAATTAATATATGCTTCCCCAATTTGATAAGCATCTTTTTGAGAAAAATAATTATATTGTATCTTGTAAATTACACAATATTTTAATGATAATCTATCAAGTATTTCTTCTTCTCCAAACAAACCAAATTTTTTCTTTAATCTATGTTTTGCGATTAATAATCTAGCGTCTTTTTCAATAATATTTGTTTTTAATGCTGTAAGCTCAACAAATTCATCATACTCTTCTTCTTTTTCAATTTTTTCTTTATCATTATCTTCTTCTATAATATTTTCGTTTAAATTTTTTTCTTCACTTATTTCTTCTTTTAACTCTTGTTTTTTTTCATGTTCAATTTCTTCTAGGACTCCTTTAGCATAAACTTTTTCTTCGTCTACATTTAATCCTTTTTTTTTCAATAAATCTATTAACAATGCGAGAGTAACATTTTGTTTGTAAGTATTATTTAATGTATCAAGTGTTTCTTCTAGGCTTTGCAAGCTAAGACTAGGGTCTTTTTCTAATTGTTTTAAAACAATGCTAACAGCTAATTTTTCTACTTGGTCTTTACTTAATTCGTGTTTTACTTCGGTAGTTTCAGCATCTCTTCCTTCGTGTTGTGACATTCTTGGTCTAATATTCATTACAAATGCTCTTGTAGTTGTTTCTTGTCTGTCTCCAGTTAAAGCTGTTCCAACTGGAAGGCTTTTTATAAAATTTGGTTTTTTGTATGTTCCAGGAATAATTGTTGGAGTTCTTTTCCAAATTGCTTTTATATCATCATCAAATACTAATTTGTGTGTTATTATAATATCTAATTGACTTAGTACTCTTGTATCAATCGCACTTGGTTGTTGTGTTGCAAACACCAAACTTAGTCCTGGTCTTCTTCCTTGTTTTACGTATTCTACTAATGCCGAGCTAGCTGGAGTTTTTTGATTTCCACCAGGGATTAATGTGTGTGCTTCATCAATAAATAACCATGTTGGTGGGACATTTAATTCAATAAGGTCTTCCATTGTTGTTTCTGAAAACTTTCCGGCTGCTTCTCTTCTAGTGCTTAATTTTCTTGCAGACAACAATCTTCTTGCCAAAATTCCTATTACTAATGCACTAACATTGTCTTCTAAAAAACTAGTGTCAAGAATAGTCATTTGTCCTGCTCTTGATAATTGACTTAAAGGAGTTCCTTTTTCATCAAAAACACCCCACCCTTTAGCAGCATCAAATCTAGAAACTAACGCTCTAATAGAATCAGTTTTATATCCTTTTTCTTTGTTGTTTAAATCTGAATCATTATTAAAACAATTAATCAAATCTTCTAAACCAAAAGTATTTTCTTTTCCTCTTATTTGTTTTCCATCTTCAGTAACATAACCTTTTTTTACTTTAGTAATTCCTTTTTCCATTAATAATCCTGTTGGAGAAAATCTATCAATTCCAAATGTTAAACACCAATCCTCAGCATTTAATAATGCGGGTTGTATTGAAAAAGTTTGATCAAAAGTACTTTTTGGAACACTTTCTTTCATTCCAACTGGAATAAAAACTTTTATATTTTCTAAACCTTTTGGCATTATTTCCCAATCAGCTAATAATTCTAATTCCTTGTTTTCTTTGTTTGGATGTTTCATAGACCAAAAAACACCAATTGGATCAACAACAACGATTCCAACATTTTTGTTTTTAATAGCAAGTTCTTCTGCTAGAACACCAAGAACATATGATTTTCCTGATCCTCTTGAACCACAAACAAAAACAACGTGTGGATTCAAACCATCTAAATAGACTTGTTTGTGATGCAAATCTTCTTCTTGAACTCTACCAACAAACAATGCTGCTTCCTCACCATATTGTTTCAAAACACTTTTTTTTCTACCAATAAATGCATGTCCTGTTTCATCATTAATTAAAAAATCCAGTTTTGGTTTAATTTTTAGTTCATTATTATCAGTATTATCATTAACTATTTTTTCAGCTTCTTTTTCAAAACCAAAATTTGTTTTCTCAATATCTTCTTCTTTTGTTCCATGTTCTTTTAACAAATAATCAGCCAAATCATCTTCTTTTACAATTGATTTTTTTGCCTTATTTTTTATCACGCTCTTAACAATATTTTTTTCTACACCACTCATTTTTTCAAATGGCTTTTTTTCTTCTTGCACTCCTTCATTATGTATAATATTTAAATTTAATTTTCCAGATAATTCTTTTTTATTGTTATTTTCAATTGTTTTTTCCATTCCTTCTTTAACAATATCATTAAAATTATTCTTATTTTTTCCAGAAATAGTTTCTAATCTTTTTTTTGCATTTTTTATTTCTTCTACATCAACAAATAATTCTGGTTCATTAGAATCTTCTTCTACTTTTTTTTCATTTTCTTTTTTTCCAATTAATTCCATTGCTTTTTCCCTCATTTTTTTCCTAGCATTCTTTTTTTCATCATCTTCTCCAAAAACATCATCAAAAATATCTTTTTCAGTATCAATAGTTTTTTCAACTCTATCGTCATTATATATTGAATCTTCTTCCAAAACAGCTCACTACCAAAAATTATATAATTAAAAGGGATTTTCCTTTAATAAATCTTACTTTTTTCAACTTTCTAATTATTTTTAAAAATAATTATTCTTGTTATGTATTCATTTCCGTTATATATTTAAAAAGAACTAGTCATTTTCTAATTGTGTTGGGAGTTAGTCTAACAAAAAATATTGTTAGACAAGCAAAACTCAGTAGTTTTGCGGTGAGGAGACGAGTCAAACCACTATTGAATTA
>JAQVAR010000083.1 GCA_028690725.1 Candidatus Iainarchaeum sp. | reverse complement strand
CTTCTAATGCCGTTTCAACTACTTTCCAATTAAAACCAGTTACTTCAATAAAAAGATTTTTTGTTTTTTCAGTTATTTTCCCAGTTATTTGTGAATTAATTATTGGCGGCATTGATGCTACTACATTTTTAGAATCAATCACAATAGGATAAATTTTTGTATTAGACAACAAATGAGAATAAGCTTTTCCCTTATCATGTTGTGAAAGAATTTCTGTAGGTCTCATTGGAACTTTCCATTCTAAAGGAATAAATTCAATTTCGTTATCTTTAAAACCTTTATAATAAACAGGTGGATTCATTATATCTAAATCATATAATCCTATTCCCGCTTCTTTTCTTTTTCTACCAAATGTTTCCCCCACTTTTTCTTGTAATTGAACCATTTGCACAATAAAATCATTATCTATTTTTACTCCTTTTACAACAGCACACACTATTAATGGTCTAACTTTTTCCAAATTCTTGTCAATAAAAACTTCTATATTACTTTTTTCAACTTTGTATTTTTTTATTCCTTTTTCCAAGCCAATCCTAGATTTTATTTCTCTTGCTAATCCTTCTGTTGACCATAAATCAGGTCTATTTGTTTCTTTACAATCAACTTTCAAAATATCATTTTCTTGAAAATCTAATTCTCCCTTAACATATTCTAATGATTCTTCTAACTCTTTTTGAGAAAACTTTTTCCCAACTAATTTTTCAAAATCTTTTCTTGATACTTCTAAAGTAGGCATTTTATCACCCCAAAAAAACTCCTTTAGCATTTCTTAAATAACCCAAGTCTTCAGCAAACAAATATCTAATATCTTTTATTCCTAGTTTGAACATCGCTAGTCTATCTATTCCCATACCCCATGCAATAGCCTCACCTTTTATTCCAAGATTTTCTAACATTTCTGGGCGAAACATTCCTGCACCAGCAAATTCTATCCAACCCATTTCAGGATGTTTTGCAGATAATTGAACACTTGGCTCAGTAAAAGGATAATAATCTGGAAAAAATTTTACTTTTTCTGCACCAGCAACTTCAATAGCAAAATCTTTTAACATTCCTAACAAGTGTTTAAAATTTAAGTTTTCTCCAACAATAAAACCTTCCATTTGATTAAATTCAAGCAAGTGTGTTGCATCAAGAACATCTGGTCTAAAACAACGCGCAATAGCAAAATATTTTTTTGGAATATCAATACCATTAACCAATTGTCTCGCACTATGCGCTGTTCCATGCATTGTAGGAACTAATCTCGAAGCAATTTCTTCACTCCATTTGTAACCCCATCCAGTACTTTTTGACTTACCACCATTTTCATGAGCCGCTTTTATAGCATTAACAATTTTTTTGTCAAGTAATTTTCCTTTAATAGGATTTGATAACAAATAACTATCAGTCCAAGTTCTAGCAGGATGATTTTGTGGTTGGAAAAGAACATCAAAATTATAAAATTCTGAAACAACAAGTGGTGCATCCATTTCATTAAAACCAAGTGCAACTAATTTGTTTCTTATTTGATTTAAAAATTGAAGGTAAGGTGCTCTTTTTCCCAAAAATATTTTTGGTACTTGTGATTCAACATCAAAAACTCTTTTTACTTTTTCATTAGAAAGTATTTTTTGAGCATTAATTCCTTTTTCAAGAATACTAATTCTCCTATCAATAAAAAATTTTTTTTCTATTAACCCTCTTTTAACCAATTCTTGAATTTCTTCATTTGAAACCTGTTTTTCATTAAAAATATTTTCTAATGATTTTTTTAAATCAACTATTTTATTTTCTTCATCAACACCAGTTAAAGAAATTTTTCCATTAGAAATTATAATAAAAGCATTTTTTTTATTAATACCAAGAGCAGCATTGAATTCTTTAGAATCCAACTTAGAATTTTTTTGTAAATCAAAAAAACTTGCAACACCACCCAATTTTTTCAAAACATTTAAAAAAATTATTTCAGGCATCTCATTTTCTAATGCTTTTTTACCATCAACAGTGAGAAAATATTTTTCAGATTCAACTTCAAGAATTTTTGCAAAACCTTTTTCTTGAAGCCAAGCTGATGCTCTCCTAACAGAATCAATATTTAAAGAAGTTAATTCTGCCAAATCTGAAAATGACTTTTTAGAATAATCCAACTTTGAAATCAATTTTCTCTCAATAATACTTAACTGTTTTATTTCTTCAAGCATAAGAAAACAAGGATTATTTGTTATTTTAAAGCTTTTTATGCAAAAAATAATAATAATAATTGATTTAAATAATATGTATAACAAAATAAGTTGTGATATGATGGGAGAAACAAACGAAAAAGTAGATGGGTGGTATAAGAAAATACAGGATTATTTAACAAAAAAAATTGGTTCTTTTGTAGCATTTTTGTTTGTATTATATGCATTAGGAGCATTGACAGCCATTTTTGTGATGACAAAATATCCGCAACAAGCTTATTTAGTTGTTATAATACCTGCAATAGCTGGAATAGTTGCATATTATAACAGAGCATTTGCAACATTTATTTTTTTTGCATTAGTAATTTCAGTGATTTTTTTATAAAATAATTCAACAATTAACGAAAAAATGGAAAAACTTTTTAACTTAAGAAAAACATTTTTTTAATGAAAAATAATGGTCTTTTTACATTTATAATGTTATTAGTAATGCTTTTGATTTTATTAGAGTTAAACATTTTTTTACAAAAAAATGATTTGTCTTTTGAAAAAACAAAAAATGAACTAATTAAATTAGAAGAAGCAAATAAAAAACGAACAATAATGGAAGAAAATATTGATAAAATAATTTTTT
>JAQVAR010000082.1 GCA_028690725.1 Candidatus Iainarchaeum sp. | reverse complement strand
AAGCCATCTTTTTTTAAATAAATAAAGATAAAAAAGATAATGAAATAAAAGGAACAGAAGAAAAATAAAAAAAAATGTTTTTTATTATTCAAATATTTATTTCAACAACATCTTTATTTTTTAATTTATAATTAGGACCAACTCTTTGTCCAGGAAATTTTGTTGAACCCCAAACCTTAGCAAATTTTAATTTCTTAGCAAAATCTTTGTGTAAATGTTCTGCTAAATTAAATAATGTAGAATTTTTTGGAAGAGAAAGAGGATCTTTAAATATAACTTCTTCGCCAGGCTTTTTAGTATAAATAAGAACTTTTCCAAGCAATAAGAAAAGTTGGTCTTTTAAATCAATTAAAAAATGTTCAGTTATTTTTCTAGTATCAACAAATAATGCTTTTTTATAAACAATACTTTCATTTAAAGCTTCTGAAATCTCTTTGATAGAATTTATTTTACCACTAATAATAACAGTTGAATTAGAAAAACCAACATTTTTCAAATAATTAATTAATTGTTCTTTTGGAAATTTTAAAAACTCTTTTCCAGAAACTTGAATCCCTCTAAAAGATGAAGATTTTACAACTATTTTTGGTCTTGTCTTATTCAAATAAATTTGTGACAATTCAAATTCTTTAAAAACAATTTTTTGTTCTTCAACATTTCCAACAATTAGAACTGCATCAGCATTCCTAACAATAGAAAGAATTTCTTTACCCTGTGCTTTTCCACTAGAAGAACCACTAATAATTGCAGGTAATTCAACTAATTGTATTAAACCCCCTTCATAAGGCATCATGCCGGGCTCTGGTTTAAAAGTAGAAAAACCATGTTCAGTAACCTCCGCTATTTTTTTACCAACTAATTTATTCAACAACCAACTTTTACCAGTATTTGGTAAACCAACAATAACAATTTGACCAATACCCTCTTTTTTAACAAACATTGATGGTGCAGAACCTTTCTTTGAAGAAGCCAATTTTTGTCTCTCAATTGAAGATTTTAATGCAGCAATTTTTCTATTGATTTCAGCACGTAAACTTTCACAACCTTTGTGTGAGGGGGCAGTTGATTTCATTTCTATTAGGGCAGCTAATTTTTCTTCAGGATTATTAGCAAGATGATATTTTTTCTCAGCATTTGCATATTCAATTGAAACATTTGTTGGCATAATAATAAATAAAAAAAATAAAATTAAAAAGTGAAGTATTACAAAAAAATCAACTTTTTATTCTCAAAACAAACAATTCTTCAAAAAACAATTTTTTTGAAGCAACAACCTCAACAACAAAACCTTTTTTTTCCAAAAAACTAATTATTTCTTTATCATTATTAAGAGAAGAAATTAAAAGTAAAACAATAGCATTAGCATTCAAATGTTTTTTAAATTGCGATAAAAATTTGTCTATTATTTCTCGTCCTTTTTTACCACCATCAAGATCTTTCCATTTAATCTCTTTACTTGGTAAATAAGGAGGATTAAAAGCAATAAAATCAAATTTTTCTTTACCAAGAGAAGAAAACAAATCACTTTCTATTAAAACAAATTTTCCATAAAAATTAACTAATTTTTTTTGAACAAAAAGTAATGCTTTTGGGTTTATATCAACACAAAAAACTTTTTGCGCATTAGAAAAAAACATTGCTTTCGCTTGTATCCCCGAACCAATACCAAGATCAAGGCATTTTTTACCATTAAGATCTTCTTTTTTTATCTCTTCTTCTAAAAGAAAAGAATCTTCTTGAGGAACATAAACTTGCATAAAACATTCTTAATTGAAAAGAATATAAATATGATTATAAAAAACTAATAACTTTCTTTTAACAATTTATTAAATTTTGAAAAAAATTTTGAAGCAATTATTTTATTTTTAATCAAAATCAAAGTCTCATCATTTTTTGTATCTGCATTTAAAGAATAATTAAACGACCCAGTAAAAACTTTTTTTTCATCAATAATAGCAAATTTATTGTGCATTACCCCAGAATCTTTTTTAATAAAAATTAAAATACCTTGTTCTTCAAGCATATTATGCAAACTATATTTTGAAGTAGATTGTAAAAAATCAATTATTATTTTTACATCTAAACCACGTTTTTTTGCAGAAATTAATGCGTTTGCAATATCATAATGAGTAAAAGAATAAATTGCAACATAAATTGATTTTTCAGCAAAATTAATTTCAGAAATTAAATGTGAAGAACAATAATCTTCAGGACAAAAAAAAATTTCTAAATCAGAAACATAAGTATTGGTTGATAAATAACCTTTTTCAAAAGATAAGAATGAAGAATTATAATTTGTAAAAAAAAATATTATCAAAAAAGAAATTATTAAAATTGTTATAAAAAATATTGCTTCTTTTTTTGTAAAAAAATTCATTTAAATCAAAAAAACCACATTGTTATTCATTTATATTTTTTAGCATAAATAAGTCAATTGTGGAAACATGATTAATAATAAACTAGGCAATTATTTGTTTGATGTTCATGCACACATAGATATGATTGAAGAAAAAAATATTGAAAAATTATTAGAAAAAATAAGAGAAGCAAACATAAAAAAAATTATTAGTTGTTCAACTTCATTTGAATCAAATAAAAAAAACTTATTTTTATCAAAAAAATATGATGAAATAGAATGTGCTCTTGGTATTTATCCTTTAAATATAATAGAATTGAACGAAGAAGAAATTGATAAAGCATTCAATTTTTTAAAAAAAAATATTTCAAAAGCAATTGCTATTGGAGAAATAGGTTTAGATTTCAAGTATTCTAAAAATAAATTAGAACAGGAAAAACAAATAAAAATATTTGAAAGATTTATTGAACTTG
>JAQVAR010000081.1 GCA_028690725.1 Candidatus Iainarchaeum sp. | reverse complement strand
AAAAAACGGCATTATTGAACATATAACCATTAGAAGCATTTCTCCTGCAAATAAATTTCCGAACAATCTCATTCCAAGTGAAAAAGTTCGTGTAATTTCTCCCAATGCTTCTAATATACCGACAAAAAACATAGCCGGATTCTCAAATTTAATATATTTTTTAAGATATTTTAAAACTCCTAATTTTAAAATCGCAACTATATGTATGAATACCATAGCAAAGATAGCAAGAGCTAGTGTAAAATGCAAGTCTGAGCTAGGAGATCTTAAAAAAGGAAAAACCCCTGTTCCGGGGATTATTTCTACTAAATTTGAAAATAAAATCAAAAAAAACAAAGTATCGGCCAAAGGAAAGATTTCTTCTGTTTTTTTTCTATCTCCTGTCATTCCATTAAAAAAATTAAAGACAGTTTCTAATAAGAATTCACAAAAATTCTGAAATTTTCCCGGAATTATATCTTTTTTTTGAAACGCAATGCCAAAAAGACCAAAAACAAAAATGGCGCATATAATGCCTAAAATATAAGTATTCGTAAAATTAATACCTAAAAAATTAAATATTGTTGTTCCAAATAATGATATTTCTTCCATTGTTATAATTTATTAAGTTTTTGCACAGACGCAACAAACAATTTTATTTTACAGAAAAGATTAATAGTGTCAAGCAATTCTTTGTTTAAAAATTAAAAAATCAACCCCAAAATACTATTCGAAATATAAATTTAATCAAATTATTTTAACTTAGTTCCATTTTTAAAGCCCTAGGGAAATGGCCATCTTTTGGATATTTTTTATTTTTTGTTGGTACAAATCCATAATTTGCAAAAGCGGCAATTGATCCGGTTTTGTCCGGTCTGACTTCTATATAAACTTGCAAATCTTTTCTTTCTTTTATTTTTTCAACCATCTGTTTTACTGCTTCCATATCATACCCTTTAGACCAATACCCCTTATCTCCAATTAATAACTGCATTTTATGATTATTTTCTCTGTCTTTTATCAATGAAATCAAGCCGATTGGTTTTTCACTCAAAAGTATTGCGTAATGCTCATCTTTTTTACTATTTACCATCTTCGAAAAACACTTTTTAATGTCTTGTTCTAAAAACTCTTCTGCATTTCCTATTGCCAGTCTTAAAACGCTTTCATCTTTCATCCACAATAAAAAATTTTCGATATCAAATTCGTTTAATTCTCTTAATGATATTTTCACAGTAAAATATTTTATTTTTAAATTTATATTTCTATTTTAGCTTTAAATCTTATTGCCGTCAAAAAAAACAAAAAAATCCATAAAATAAGGATATTACTCTTTTTCTTCATTGCCATTACCGCAATCACAGACACCTTTTTTACAACAAGGATAGTTTCCGTTTTTGCACTTTTCTCTTTGTTCTCTTATGAAGTCGTCTAAATCTGCATTTGAACCCATTGAACCATCTGTTTCCGGCATTTTAATTTACCAAGCCAATCCTATGATATTTTTACATTTTTGACAAGCAATTAAAACAATATCATTGGTCCACCATTGGATATGCAGAGTATTTTTATTCCGATATAAACAATAATTACTGCAACAATAAAATCAAGAACCATCATCTTTTTACTTTTCTTTTTTCTTGTTGAATTTATTTTTATAAAACATGATATTGCAAAAAAAAGAGATAATATTCCAACAAAATAAAAAATTTCTTTATTTGAAGTTTTTTGCGATGCAAAATAATCAAACCAAGCATTAGAAATAAAAAAATATCCTAGTATATAAAAATAAAAAGTTTCAATAATTTTTGAATAATTTTTTTTAGTTTTTTCTTTTTCCATATTATTTATTTATTTTTTTAAATTCTTCTTTTACTATTCTTCTGTCGTCCCAAGCTTCTTTACGCCCCCTCTCCCAACATATCCATGGTTCGCAACCTTTTCCTGTAATAATAATGGTGTCTCCCGCCTTTGCTAATTGTAAGGCTTTTTTTATTCCTTCTCTTCTATCGAGAATTTTGAATAATTTATCAGTATTTTTTATTCCTGAAGAAACTTGGTCAATTATTTCCTGCGGATTCTCATCATACGGGTCCTCATTGGTTACAATGATATAATCTCCATATTTATCTGCAATGGAGCCTAAAACAGGCCTTTTCCAGCTATCACGGCCTCCTCCACAAGCACCTAAGACACAAATTAATTTTCCTTTTTTAGGTTTCAAAAATTGGTAAACTTTTTCAAGTGAAATTGGCACAAAAGCATAATCAACAAAAACATAATACGGGCTATCAATTACTCTCTCTGTCCTTCCTGCTACTTGTTCAACTTTTTTAATCGCATCGCTGCATTGCGACAGTGATACTCCTTCCGAAATTCCGATTGCTATTGCTGCCAATGCATTATATATATTAAATTCACAAAGAAGCTGTAAATTGAATTCTACCCCATCAACTGTAAAGGTAGAACCTTCCGGTTTTACTATTGTATTTTCCGCTACAATATCGGCATTTTTGTTTTTTACTCCATAAGTAATAATCCTATTTGCAGGAAAATCTAAAAAGTAATCTTTATGGCTATCATCAAGATTTATAATATGCGTTCCTTTTGCTGTCTTAAATAATTTTCCTTTCTCATTTTTATAATTTTCAAAACCTTTGTGCGCTTCGATATGCTCAGGATTTAAATTGGTAATTACAGCGACATTAAAATCAATAAACTTATGTCTGAATTGCTTAATACCTTCAGAAGTTGTTTCTATAATTGCATAATCACATTCTTCTTTAACTGCTCGGTTTAAAAATCTTTGCAGTACAAACCTTCCCGGCATAGTCATTTTATATTTATTTTCTTTTTGTTTGTCTCCCCACTTAAAAACAATTGACG
>JAQVAR010000080.1 GCA_028690725.1 Candidatus Iainarchaeum sp. | reverse complement strand
CACTCTCTCCTGTTAACATTGATTCATCAATTTCTAAATTAGCTTCTTCAATTATTCTTGCATCAGCAGGTACTCTATCGCCTGTTTCTAAAAGAATTATGTCTCCCAGAACAAGATCTCTTGCAAACAATTTTGTTTGTTTTCCATTTCTAATTGTCCTTGCGTGTGTTGCTGAAAGTTTTTTTAGAGCCTCAATTGCCTTTTCAGCATTATATTCTTGAACAGTTCCAATAATTGCATTTAACAATAATACTAACATTATTACTCCAGCATCAAGTAATTCATTCATAACAACAGATAATGCTGTTGCAATAAGCAGAGCAATAACTAAAATACTTTTAAACTGATTAAAAAAAATAGTATAAATAGAAATTCTTTTTTTTTCTTTTAATTCATTATAACCAAAAAAATTAATTCTTTTTTGTACTTCATTATTAGACAAGCCTTTTTTAAAATTAGTTTCTAAAAGTCCTTCAACTTTTTTTAAAGAATCATTATGCCAATTTTCTTTTAAAAAATAAGATTCCATAAAAAAACAATGATTGAAACAAT
Source organism: Candidatus Iainarchaeum sp. (assembly GCA_028690725.1). Classification (GTDB taxonomy): domain Archaea; phylum Iainarchaeota; class Iainarchaeia; order Iainarchaeales; family JAAZKV01; genus JABIDZ01. The sequence continues at coordinate 2,323 of JAQVAR010000080.1, read as the reverse complement.
ATAAATATTTGTTTGAACAACTAAAACAAGGGCATGTTTTTAAATTTAAGCAAATGTTCAAATTTTAAGTATGAATTTTTTATTTTTCTAAAATTTGTTTACTTTTATTTGTTACATTTTTAAAATTTTTTTAATTTTTTAAAAATAAAAAAAATAATTTATTAATAATGTTTTATTTTCTTTTCATAATTGTGACAAAAATAGTTTAATTTTCTTTTAGAAAGTCTTCTAATCTTTTAATATGATTAAATTCTTCTTCCATTATATGTTCTAAAAATTTTTTCATGCTCTCAGAAGAACTATTGTTAATTGCTGTTTGATATTCTTTAGTAGCTTGTTTTTCTAATTCAATATCAAAGCTAATTGATTTTTTTAAATCATTTTTTATTTCTAGTTTCATAGAATATTCTTTTGTTGGAATAGAAATTTTGTCCAATAATTTTTTTAATAATAATGCATGTTTTTCTTCTTGTTCTAATAATTCTTTTAATATTTCTACTATTAAACCATCCAACTTTCTTATTTGTTCAAAATAGATTTTTTGAGAATAAACTTCTTTTTCATGTAACTTTAGTAAATCTTTTTTTATTTCAACAATATCTTCATTTTTAATCAATGGTAACAATTCTGATAACATAAAAAAATATTGTATAATAGTTTTTTAACTACTTTGTTTTTTCTAAAAATATTTTTCTATTTATTCTATTAAAAATAATTGAATAATTATTTGCAAAAGATTTATTAATCTAAAAACGTTTTTAGTATTGGTGGTAAAATGATTGAATTAGCATGGTTAGGAATGATTCTAATAATAATCTCGTGGATAATACAAATTTTTTCAATGTCAAAAGGAAAAAAAGAAATATTGAAGTGTTTTGCTATTTTACAAGCAATAGGAATAATATTTTTGGTAATTTCAGATTATTTAACAAATAATGGTTTATCAATATTAGGAATGTTAAATATTTTATCAATGATTGGTGCAATAATTGTTCTAGTATTTTTAATAAAAAAATGATATTAATTTTAAAAAAATAATTTTTTTTAAATACCCCGGCCGGGACTCGAACCCGGGTCACTGCCTAATTTTAGCTTTAACTAATTTTCGCTTTCTGGCTGTTTCGTGAGAAATAGCCAAATTTTTTCGCGAGCCTTAGTAAGGCTCTGAGAAGGCAGTATGCTTGACCGCTACACTATCGGGGCACTTCTTTTTCTTCGAAAAAGACCTGCACTAGAAAATGCGCTATTAAGCGCTTGCACTTTTTAATTTCTTCGAAATTAAAACCTGTACTAAAAGTTCTTTTGATGAACCTTTTTCTAAAAGTTTCTTTTACTGAATTTTTGTTTTATTGATTTTCTCTTAGCTTAGTTTTTAAAGAGTTTTCATTTAGAGTTTTGGTTATGAAGGCTATTTTATTGGATGTTGATGGGACATTAATTAATTCTGTTCCACTTATTTTGAAGAGTGTTAAATTAACAATTAATCATTTTGGTTTTCGTGTTTCTAATCAAAAATTAAGAGAGTTGTCACAATTGCATTCTAGAGATATTGCTTTGTGGTTAATAGATAATAAGAAAAACAATTTTGATTTAGAAAAATTTATTGATTATAGAAGAAAAACTTTTTTAAGTTTGTTGAAAAAGGATGGGCACAAATGGTTTGTTGATGCTAAACCTTTTTTGAAAAAGGCTTCTGAGAAATGTAAGATTGGTATTGTTACTGGTTCTAGACATATTTTTTTGAAAGAAGTTTTTGATTTTGAAATAAAAAAAAATATTAGTTTTATTATTACTAGTGATGATGTTAAGCATAAGAAGCCAGATATTGAACCTTTGGAATTGATTTTGAAAAAATTGGGGGTGAAGAGGAATGAAGTTGTTTTTATTGGTGATTCTACTCAAGATGCTTTAATGTGTAAGAGAGCCAAAGTTGGTTTTGTTGCTAAGACTACTGGTATTTCTACTATTAAACAATTAGAAAAATTTGAACCAATTTTTGTTGCCAAAAATTTTAAACAAATAGAATTATTTTTGTGTTTGTAACTATTTTTATTTTGATTCAATTAATGATAATTTTTCTTCAAGTAGTGGTAAATTGATTATTGTGTCTTTGCAACCAGCTTTTAATAATAATACTACTTGGGGGATTATTCCTGTTCCTTTTAACATGTCGAATGCTAATATTGCTTCGTCAAAACAACATACGCCTATAGTTGCTTTTGGATTGTACTTTGCTATTAGTTTTTTTACCATGCTCCCACCAGGAACAACAAAAATTTTTTTATAACCTAATTTTTCAGCAATTTTTATTGCTTTGTCAATA
>JAQVAR010000016.1 GCA_028690725.1 Candidatus Iainarchaeum sp. | reverse complement strand
AAATAATAGACCAATAAAAAAAATTAGCATGTCCGAATCATGTTATAAAAGATTACCAAAAAAAGCAAGACAAAAAATAACCAATTTGAACATAGAATTATTTACTGAAAAAAGAAGAGGAAGAGCATTAGACATTTCTTTAGAAACAATGTTGAAAATAATTGAGCTAAGAAAAGATTATCAAAGCATAAGAGAAATAGAAAGACTAACTAATACACCAAAATCAACAGTCCATTATTTATTAAAATACGCAGATAGAGGAAAAATAAAAAAAGGAAATATAGTACTATATTTAAAATAAATAATAAATTAATTGAACACAAAACAAAAAATATGTATTTCTAATTGTTATTGATTACCTTTTTTATTACAAATTTTTTTATTACACTCTCAGCTTTTTTCAATATCTCTTTTTCATTAGCAATGCCTTTCCACTGTGCTGCACCACTATGCCCCCCAATTTCTCCCCCAAAATCTTTTTCTAAAACAATCATTAAATCTTTCATTAAATTAAAATTATTTTTTTCTTTAAAAAAAGTTTCTGCTCTTGCTGACAAATTTGTTATTCCTTTTTTTTCTAATCCACAAACAATTGAAATATCCGCACCAAATTCTAAAAGTTTTGTTGCAATTACTCCTTGATAAAAAGAAATTTTGCTTGTTATCAAAACAACATTTTTTATTTTTATTATTTTGGCCCTTTGTATTGCTTTTAAGAAAGCAATTTTTTCTCCTTCCAAAGGAACATGTTTTGTTATTCTAAAAATTTCTGAATATTTTTTTCCAGAATTTTTTAAACAAATCGAAAAGGACTCAAAAAAGTCTTTTGAACCAACTAAGAACCTTCCAGTATCTTCTATCATCCCTAAACAAGCATAAAAAAACATTTTTTTATTAAAACTTTTTCCAATCAAGTCAAATAATAATTCTGTTGTTGAAAGTTTTTTTGGATTAATAAAACCATTAGCAATACTCCTTTTTTCTTTAAAATGATGATCAAAAGAAATTACTTTTATTTTTTTCACCAATAACAATTTTTTAAAATTATTTCTTAAAAAACCTAATTGTTCAAAATCATTAAAATCAAATAATAATATTAAATCAAAATTTTCTAAATTAGGATTAATTATAAAAGACATTTTTTGTTTTCTTGCAAAAGAAGTTGTTTGTTCATTAATATGTGATGGCACACCAATTACTGATTCTATTTTATTTCTTTTTAAATATTCTTTAAATATTGCTGCAGAACAAAAAGAATCCAAATCAGTATTTTCGTGGCACAAAAGAAGTATTTTTTTATTTTTAAATTCAATTATGTTAATCTTTTGAATTCTTCTTTTCAATATAAAACACCAAATAGAATTAAATCAATTGATGTTATTAAATCTTTTTAATATTCTTGTTTTGATTTTATACAATTATTTTATTTTGATTATTATTTTTTTGACTTCTTTGTTTCTCCACTTTCTTTTGATTCTGTTTTTCCCTCAATTTGTGCTTTTATAGAATTCAATTTTTTTACTATTGTTTCTTCTTGTCTTCCAAGTGTTTTTAATCTTAATTCAAAAGATTCTTTTTGTTCTTCTAATTCTTTTTTCATTTCTGAAACCGTTTTATTAATAAGAATATTTCCAATTATTTTCATCACTATTTTTTCTTTTGTTTCTTTTAACTCTTCTAAAGAAGCTTTTATTACTTCTACTTGTATTTGATATTGTTGTTTTTGTGCTGAAACATTTCCTAACATTTGTCTATTTCTTTCAAAATCAATCATTAATTCTCTTTTTTCTTGTTCATCCATTTTTTTACCCCCATAAAAAAATTAATAGAAAAAATGTATAATTTTTTCATACTCCTTTTAACTTATCCAATTCATTGAATAATTTTAACGGTTTCATTATTGAATTTAATGAAGCTCTTGCAGCAGTTTTGTCAACTGCGATTATTTCTATTTTCAAAATATTTTTATTTTGAAATATTTTGATTTCGCTTCTTTCAAATTTTTCTTCTAATTCTGGTTTTATTGATTTAAAAAAAATACTTGCTTTTTCTTTTGTTTCAAAATCAATTTTTATTTTGAGATTTAATCTCATATTATTCAACTTTTATTGTTTTTGCTATTGGGTCTCTGGTCTTGTATATTATCCTATAACCACAATTTGGACATCTCACTAAACCTTCTTCAATACTTGGAACTTCAGTACCACATTTTCCACATTTATAAACCATAATATCACCTTTTTTTTGACTTTGCAACTTCTTTTTCAATATCAGAATAACTTGTTTCTTCTTCACTAGCTTTTATTAATTCAACAGCATCTACAATAAAAGATTTTTGCCCAACTATTTTTTTTATTGATTTTCCAATAAGTGTTTCTGTTGTATACGCCCCGCCAGTAAACTTTGCAGAACATTTTTTACATTCAAATAATCCAGCTGCTATTCTTTTTATTTTTTTAAAACCACAAAAAGGACAAGGATTCAAATTTTTTTGTCTTTCTTCTACTTTTAATATTCTTTTTCTTATTCCGACTCCGTATCTTGAACCGAATCTTCCTGTCGAATTAACTTTTTTTGTTTTTTTCATCTTGCTCACCAAAAAATATTTTTTCCAATTAATTTAAATGATTTCTTACAAAATTCTGTTATAGAAAGCTTTTAAAAGCTCTCATTAACAGTAAAATTGCTTTAAAATATTCATATTTTTGCTATTTGTTTTCTTATTTTTTCAGAATTTTTGAAAGCAATTTCTATCATTTTGTTTATTTCTTCAAATGTAAATGAACCACCAATTCCTTTTTGCATTGCTGAAATAAAACCATCTTCTGTTGTTCCAACTGAAAAACGTGCTTCTGCAGATTTTTCTTCAATAAATGTTGGGTCTAACAAAATTTTTCCACCAACTTTAACAAATGTTGTTAATAATGGTTGTCTTGATAATTTTAATTTTCCAGAATACTCGTGTAATATTATCTTGTTTTCTGAATCAAGTTTTGGCATTTTAGCATTATTAAATGTTATTAATGATGCTATTGAACCTGCATCAAATAGATTTCCATCACCATTTAATGTGTAAAAATCAAGATAACCAATCCAAACTTTTTCTCCTTCAATTATGCACAATTTTTTGAAATCTATTGCTTTACTTTCTCTTATTGCTCTATCAACAACTCTTGCTAATTCAACCTCATCATTGCCAGGTCTTCCTGATTCATAATCAGCATGTGCTAATGGAAGATTTTCAGCACCTATTGAAATTGATCCTTCATCTTGATTATCAGGATAAGGTGTTCCAATATCCATTTTTAATCCAGCAATTACTTTTGTTTTTCCAAGAGTAACAATGGTTGAACCCTCAGCATTTTCTGACATTCCTGTTTCTATTTTTATTTCTCTCATTTCATCAAGTTTTCTTCCATCAATTCTTTTTTCTTCTCTTGCAAGAGCAATTACTTTTTGTATTTCACTTTCTAATATTGTTGATCTCATTTTTTCACCTTCTTTTTAACTGTTTTATCTTCTTTTAATTCAACTATTTTTTTTCCAGCATCTCCTAATTCAAATTTTTTTTTCAATGCTTGTTTTTGAATTTCATAAACGTTTTTACAAGATTTTACACCCATTTTTGAAACTTGTTCCCACTCTTTTATAGTTAATAAACCATCTAATTGTAGTAAAACAATTTCTTCACTATTAGGCAGTATTCCAATTGGAATATCAACTGCATCTGGTGCATCTTCTTCATCCTTGTTTAGGTCAACTACTAATTCGTTAAATGCTTTTCCGATTCCTGTTGCTGAAACCATATCTCTCATTGGTATTCCTGCGTCAGCAAGTGCACAAGAAGCCGCGGTTAAACAAGCTACTCTTGAACCAGCATTAGAATCTACTACTTCAACATAAACACCTATTTCAGTATTAGGAAATTGTTCAACAAAAATTGTTTTTGCTAGTGCTTCTCCTAAAACTTTTGATATTTCTTGGTCTCTTCTATTAGGACCAGGTCTTTTTCTTTGTGGAACTGAAAAAGAAGTCATTCTGTATTCTACTTTAACAACTGCTTTTAATGGGTCAGCAGAATGTTTTGGTAAAGCTTCTCTTGGTCCATACACTGCTGCATAAACCTTATTTTGACCCCATTCTAAATAAGCTGAACCATCAGCATTTGGAATTACTCCAACATCAATTTTTATTGGTCTTAACTCATCCATTTTTCTTCCATCTAATCTTTTCTTATCTTTTTTATAATCAACTTTTTTTTCATTTTTCATAAAATTTCACCTATTTTTTCTCCTTTAATAATTCTTCAACGGCATTTGTTAGATTATCCTTGTAAGAATTTTCTTCAATAAATTGAACTGCTTTTTTTAATAAGGTAATATTACCATCTCTGGCCCAAACCCTACCATTTTTTCCAATGAATATTTCACAGCTAGTTCCGTTTGTTAGAACATCTAACATTGAACCATTTTTTCCAATAAGTCTTGGACTTCTTACAGGAATTATTTCAATTACTTCTCCACCACCCATTTTTCTTGGAAATGATAGGTCTGCTTCTTTTAGTTCATTAACATTTTCAACCTTTGCAATGATTATATCACCCAATTTTAATTCATTTCTCATTATTTTTTTTGGAATGAATGAATCTGCAAAAGAATTTATGTCAATCCCATAACCTGCAAATACTACTCGATTTACTATTCCCACAACAGTATCTTCTCTTTTTGGAATATACATTCCTTGTAGAGCGACTACTTCTGCCATTTCTTTTTCATTGTCTGTTATTCCCAAAACTCTTGAATATATTTTTCCATCAAAAACATATACATTTGTTCCAAGCTTTTTTCTTTCCTCAGACAATAATTCTCCCGGTATTACTACTTGTTTCATTTTTTTCTCACCTTTTATTTTTCAATAATTTTAACAATTACTTCACCATGTGTCACAGAATTTAATTCATTCAATAAATCTTGTTTCAATCCTATTGGTAATTCAAATTCTGCTGCCAAAGAACCATCATTAAGCCATTGTTCTTTCTTAATATCAAATTTGTGTAAAATTGAAGCGCATTTTCCAGAATAATTTGATGGTATTTTTATAGCAAAATCAATTTTTTCTACCGAAATTGGAATTATTCTTTTTATTGCGTCAACAATTATTTTTACTTGTTCTTCTGAACTTTTGTTTGCATCAACACGAATTTTTGCTTGTTCCATTGCATTTTCAATCCTTTGTGGAGGATGAGGCGTTTTTGTTTGTGGATTGATTGCACTCCTACAAATAATTGAAATTATTTCTGCTCTTTTTTTTTCTAAAAAATATTTTCTTTGTTCAGTAGTTAATTGTACTTCTCCTTCAAGAATAATTTTTTTTGAAATTATTTTCAAATCTTCTGTTCCAAAAATTTTTTGAATAGTTTCAGGACTTTGCTCATCTCCTTTTCTTGAATCCTTGAAAACTTTTTCATCAGCTAACAAATCATCGAAATTAACTTCTTTTTTGTGTTTAACATCCATTGCTAAATCAGGGTCAACTAATATTTCAAATTTGTGTCCTTCTTTTTCAAATCTAGCTATTACTGCATCATCTATTTTTACCATTACATCATCTCTAATCAATAAAGACCAGACTATTTTTTTCCACAAGACTGGTTAATTGATAAATATTATTTTAAAAAACTTTTTAAATCACTTTCATTCAAAAATTTAAATCCTTTAGAATCAATTATTGCAAATTCAACTCTCAACAAAGAAATTTTTTCTTTTTCAGGAACACTTTTTGCTAAAGCATCATAAGCAATTTTTACCGCTTTATCTAAACTCAAATTGTCTTTATAATCTTTTTCAAAAACTTTCATCGCATTTTCCTTATTTCTTCCAATAGCAATTGACTTATATTCAGCAAGAGCACCACTTGGTTCTGTTTGATATAATTGTGGTCCTTTCTCGTCAGTACCTGCAATTATAAAAGAAACTCCAAAAGGTCTTAAACCACCATATTGTGTAAAAGCTTGTTTTGTTTCTGCTATTTCTTTTGACATTACTTCTACTTGTATTGGTTCAGAAAAAACCATTTTGTTGTCTTGTGCTTGTCTTCTTGCTATTCCAACTAATCTTCTTGCATCACCAACTAAACCTGCTGAAACAACAGCTATTTTTTCATCAATCTTAAATATTTTTTCTATTGAATCTGGTTTAACTAATTTGCTTGGAATTGATTTGTCCGCTGCAATTAACACTCCATCCTTATAAATTATTCCAACACCAGTTGTTCCTTGTTCAACTATCTTTGAAGCATACTCTACTTGGTATAACCTTCCATCCGGGGAAAACATTGTTGGGACCTTATCATAAGAAGGAACTTTTGATTGCATCGGATACATAAAGAAAACCTATTATATTTTAATCTCTCTTTCAATATATTCTCACTCAACAATATTTATAAATATTCCCAAATAGAGAAAAAAATAAAATTTTTTATAAAAACAGTTATAAATTAAATTCATTTTTTATTTTTTTAATTGAACCACTTGTTGTTAATGGAACTAAAATCACTTTTTTGTTCCGAATTTTTCTCACAAAAGCCATCCCAGCAATTAATTCTGTTTCTTTTCCCCTTTTACATTTTAATATTACTTTATTGTCCTTATATAAAACTAATTTTGGTTTTATTTCAGCAAGTCCTTTTGAACCAAAAAAAGATAATAATTCAATCCACAAACCAAAATAAAAATCTTTTTCAGAAATCTTTTCTGGAAGCACTTCTAATAACAAATATCGTTTTTTTTCTCTTTGGGATGATGGAATTGTTTTTCTTTTCTTTTTTTCTATTTTCATAAACAACCACCAAAACTTTTTTCAATTTCTTTTTTATTTAAACCAAGTATTTCGGCAACACATTTTCTAATTTTTGTGTGTTTTAAATTAAATGGATTCTTACAACCAGAAGCAACAATAAATTTTGTGCCCTTTTTTTTACAATAATTAACAACCTCTAAATAATTCTTCCAATAAAGGTGTCTTTCAAAACTATTTTTTTCTAATAACTCTTCAAACATTAGAACAACAACAATATTATTTTCAGACAATTTTTTTGCCAAACCAAGATCAAAAAATTGTTTTTCATTACAAGGTTGAATTAAAAAATCAGCCTTTATTTTTACAGCAAATTCATTATTTTTTACAGAACAACCAAAAACAGCTTTTTTCTTTTTTTTAATTTTATTTAAATCAGTTTTTTCATCAACAATATAACAAGGAATTAACTCTTTTTTCTTTGCTATCAATTCATCATTCTCATTTTCAATAAGAACAATAACTTTTTCTTTGAAATAAACTCCTAATTGAAGCAACTCTTTTGTTGGCTGCTTATAAACAATATCTACCATTTGTAATCACTTTAGCTATGCCTTTGGCAAAGCACACAATTTATTTGCTCGAATTATTTTTATTTTTCTTTTTTCTTACTTTTTTTCTTTTTGTTCTTTTATTATCTTCTTTATTAACTCTTCCAGCAAAAGTTTTTCCTCTTTCAGCCCTTCCCTTTTGCCCTTTAAATAAAAAAGCTAGTTTTTTATCACTACCAATCGTAGATGCTTCTCTATCAGCAAGAATAATTTCATAATAATGATTTCTTCCATCTTCAGCAGCCTTGTAAGAACCAAGAACCTCAGCATTTTCAAATTTTTTTGAAGCTCTTTCTTCAGCAATTGCCCTAATACTTATTTTTCTAGTTAGTTTTGCTTGCCCTTGTCTTTTTGGTCTCCTTTTATTCTTTGGTCTATGGTATGTTCCTGAACCTTTTCTAACTCTAACCCTAACAACAAAAATTCCTTGTTTAGCCCTATAACCAATACTTTTTGCAGAAACAATATTACTTGGTTTATCAATTCTAACAACAGAATTTTTTTCTTTTCTAAACTCAATTTCTTTTTTTTGCATTAAAGAACCATAATTATAATCAGAATCTTCAATATTTTTCCACTCTTTTTGCAAAGTCTTTGAAATATATTTACTTGCACCCATAAAATCACTTTCTATAACTCACCAATAAGAGAACTTTCATTAAAAAGAATTTATAAAACTAACTATTAAATAAAAATTATTACAAAAAAATTATTTTTTTATTATCAATTTTCCTTTTTTTCCATTTACAGTTAATTCACCAGAAACACCGCTAGAATGTTTAACTCTAACATAAGCTTTTCTATTTTTATTATTAACAACCATTTTTCTAGGAGTTATTAAATTAAGAGCCCCAAAAGTTGCTTTCAAAACACTCTCCCTTGCCTTTTCTCTTGAACTAGTTTCTGATGCAATACCACGAAATTTTTTTGGCCCATTAATTTTTCTAATTGAAAGGCCTGGTTTTTTCGAAAAATTACTATTACCAACATTACTTGAAACAATATTGGTTGAAGGCATCTTTCTTGGAATAGCAATAGGTCGTTTAATTGGGAATTTTGGGCCAATACCTTTTCTAACTAAAACTCCTGGTTTTCGCATAAAATCACTATAATACTTATTTAATGTTTCACTATTTAAAATTAACTATGACGAAAAATAAAATTATTGTGGAAAAAAAAAGTACTAAACTAAATTCAAAATTTGTTTGCGACAAATGTAATAAAAAAAAAGTAATAACACTTAATTATGGCCCACACAATTTTTGTAAAAAACATTTTAACATTTTTTTTGAAAATAGGTTCAAAAAAACAATTAGAAAATATTCTTTGTTTAAGTCAAAAGAAAAATTATTGATTGCTGTTTCGGGCGGAAAAGATTCTATTGTAACACTAACATTATTAAATAAATTTTATTCAAAGAGTAATCCAATTGAAGTGTTAATTATTGATGAAGGAGTAAAAAATTATAGAAATAAAGCAATTAAAATAGCAAAAAAAACTTGTAAAAAACTCGGAGTCAAATATCATATTATTTCTTTTAAAAAAAGATTTGGAATTACAAATGATGAAATAATGCCAATATTATTAGAAAATAAAAAATTGGGTGGCACATGTGCTTTTTGTGGAGTAATGCGGAGGAATATAATGAATAATTTTGCTAGAAAAATGAAAGCAGATAAACTTGTAACAGGACATAATCTTAATGATGAAGTCCAAAGTTTCGTAATGAATGTGTTTAATAATGAAATTGAAAGAATTATTAGAAGTGGCGCTAAACCAGGCATTATAAAACATAACAATTTTGTAAAAAGAATTAAACCATTATATGAAACACCAGAAAAAGAAATTATTGCATATTGCGCTTTTAACAATATTGAACATTATTCACAAGAATGTTGTCCTTATAGTTGGACTGCGAAAAGAAATGAATATCGAGAAATGCTAAACAAATTTGAAAACCGTTTTCCAGGAAATGATTACTCAATATTAAGATTTTATGAAACATTAAAGAAAAAAATTACTCCAACAAAAAACGAAAAAGAAATTTTACAAAAACAATTAAAAGAATGCTCTATTTGTGGAGAACCAACAGAAAAAAAAATTTGTAAGACTTGTGAATTAATACAAAAAATGAAAAATGAAAAAAAAATTAAAAAGAAAAACAAAATTACAAAAAACACTAAAAAATTCATAAAAAAAAATAAATTAACTTGTGCAATAACAAAATACAATAAATAAAAAAATTATTTTAAAATAATAAAAAAAATATTACATAGAAAAAATATTTAATAAAAAAATATTATTTATTCTTTTTATTTTTTTTTGATTGAATAATTTTTTCTAAATTATCAGTCAATATTTTTTCAAATTTTGTTAATTCTTCTATTTTTGCATCAATAATTAAATTTTTTTCTTCAATTTCTTTTGAAATTAGTTCATTTTTTAGATTTAATTTTTCAATAGCAGTATTTATTTTTTTAATATTTTCTTCAATATTGTTCAAAAATTCTTTTTTAAATTGATCTAACAATTTTATTTTTTGCCCAATATTATCCAAATCAATATTTTTTTCAATTGATTTTAAATTATTTAATTTTAATTCTAATTCCCCTAATAATTCATCAGCTTTTTGTATTGTTAAATTTTCTATTTTTTGTTCAGCTTCTTGAAGCATGCCTTCAGCAATATTTTTTTCAAATTCTAATGTTTTGTTTATTCTTGAGTCTAAAGATTCCATTTGTTTTTTTGCAGTATCAATAAATTCTTGTGCTTGCGATTTGCTTTTTATCAATTCAGAATTCATTTCAATTAACAATTGTGATTTTGTTTTTTTAGCATCTCCCAAAGTTTGATTTATTTGAGAAATTAATTCTTCTTGCTGTTTCTTTGAATCTTCTATTCTCTCTATATTTCTACTTAATTCTTGAGATTCTTTTTTTATTTCAGCAATTTTTGAATCAATTATAAAAGAAATTTCTTTTTGTTTTTGTTCTAGTGCTTCTTTATTACTTGAAATAATTAATTCTTTTTGGGATTCTAAAATAACTTTAAATTGATTCGTTTCTTTTTTTACAGCAGAATCAACTTTTGTACTAATAATATAATCCATTTCTTCTTTTATTTTTTTCATTTCATTTAATCTAGAATTTACTGCAACAACAATTCCTTTTTTCCACAATTCTTCAATAGATTTATTATTGGAATTTTTATTATCAACCAAAACATTATCATTATTAAAAACATTTTTATCTTCGTTATTCTCAATATTTTCTTTTTTAATAATATTATTTTCAAAATCAGATTTTTTTTCAATATTTTTTTCTTCTTTTTGATTTTGTTCAAAATTACTTTTTGAATTATTATCAAGTTCTTTTTTATTTTCTTCAACAATTTCATTTTCTAAAGTATCATTTTTTATATTTTCGCCATCATACTTTTTTTCTTTAACTTCTAAACCAAGTTGTTTAGTTATCTGATCGCTAATACTTAATTTGTTTGTATTTTCATCAAAAAATTTTTTAGAATCTAATTGTTTGTTTTCTTTAACAACTTCAACTTTTTTTTCTTGAAAATCTTTTTTTGATTCATCAATTAATTCTTCAGCATTTTCTTTGTTCAAATTAGCATCTACCAAAGTATCAAGAATATCTTTTTCACTAATTCCTAATGACAATGATTTTTTTATTAAATCAATCACGTGCGACTTTTTATTTGAATCCATCAAAAATCAATATAAAAATAGCATTTGTTTAATAAAAATGTTTTTAGAGTCTAAAAAAATGCATTTAACAATAATTATGGTGTTATTAAAATTACGTTATCTCCCCTAACAAACACTTTACCATAATTAGTTTTCATTTCACCATCAACTAATTCATTAGCATTTTCAAGGTGAAGATTCATATGAACATCATATGCTTTTAGCAAGCCTCTTATTTGTCTTCCCCCTTTCAAAACTATTAGAACTTCTTTGTTTATTGCATTGTTTAACAAATCAAACGGCCTATTTTCCATAACTACACCCCATTATCTCCTAAATTTAGAAATTAATTTAGAAAAAAAACTTTTTTTCTCAACAATTGTATCCTGTACTTTTAATCCTGTCAATCTAGAAGCAATTTTCATAAATTCTTGAGAAGAAATTGCGTCTGGTTTTCTTATTGATACGGGCGCAACTTTTTGTTGCATAAAACTTTTCCTTACTTCAGAATCATAAGGTACAGAACCATAAATTGGGAGTTCTAAGATACTTGCCACTTCTTGTTTATTTATTTCTCCTTTTTCTCCCATAACAAAATTTATTACAACACCAATAACTTTGCTACCAAGTCTTTGTGCAACCAATTTTGTTTTTAATGCATCAGCAATTGCTGGAGAAGTTGGCATCGTTATTAATAATGTTTCTTGTGACGCACTAAAAGCACTCAAAACATTTTTTTCTATTCCGGCAGCAGCATCTAACAAAATATAATCATAATTATCTTCTAATTCTCTTACCACACTAGACAATCTTTCACTATCCACTCTCTTATAATTATCTAAACTTAAACCAGATGGAATAAAATGAACTCCTTGTGGGCCATCATAAATTGAATCATGTACTTGTGCTTCCCCCAACAAAACATCATGTAATGTTATTGGAGAACTTTGCATTCCTAATATCAACGAAAGATTTGCCATTGCAACATCAGCATCTATTAACAAAACTTTTTTTCCCAATTTAGATAAACAAATACCAATATTTGCCGTTAAAGTTGTTTTTCCTGTCCCGCCCTTACCAGATGCAATTGCAATTGTTATTGACATATTATTCCCTCATAACCTGTTTTTCTCTTAAAACTAATTTATTTTCTTCCAAAAGAATACTTAATTCTAACGCAAGAGCTTTTAATTCAATATTTGATAATTCGCTTCCTGCTTCAACAATAAAAACTTTTTTTTCAAGAGTAAAAAGCATGAACCAATTATTTTCTCTTTTTATTAAAACAGTATCACTATCAGGAATTTCACTTTTTATATAAGAAAGCATTGCAGTGCCCATTATTCCTTCAGAATGAGAACTATTTTCACTAGCAACTATTATACTACCATCAAAATTAGTAACTATAAAAGAATCTACTAAATGTTTTTTTTTCAAAATACCCAAATTTTCTTGAAAATCTTTTGAAAAAACATAATTGTGCTTTGACAAAAAATCTTTTAAAAAATCAACTTGAGCCATTGGCTTTGAAGTCTCATCCCCTTTTGTTCTAAAAGATATTCTTCTAAACATATTACCAAACATTTTAATCACTTTTTTTCCCTAAAGAACTCAAACCATACTTGTTTAAAATATCTTCATTTTGCTCTTGCAAAATAAAATTATCTCTAAAAGTACTAGGAATTAGCTTTGGAAGATCTTTTAAATTTATTTTGTTTCGAAACAATAATTTTTCATCAAAAGCAGTAACCAAATCAACTTGACTTCTAACTAATTGAACCGTTTGAAAAAAACCATTTCCAACAGTCTGATTCAAAATATATTCAATTGCATTATCCCCTTTAAAGTTTTTTTCAGCAAAAACACATTCAACCATTGCTGCGTAAAAATCTCCTTCTCTAAAAAATAAAACTCCTTCTTCAAAACAATTTTTATTAACAGACATTATGATATAACCATTAAAATTTATTTTTTTTAACTCATTAGCAACGGTAACAATATTTACTGGTAAAGGTGCTTTCGCAATAACATCTCCAACAGGAAAATTCATTCATCACACCTTCTTTCCTTTTAAAAAAATAACTTTATCAGCAGTATTTTTTAAAGCAGAAGCACTCATTTCTTCAGCCATAATTGCAACGGTTTCTTTACCCTTCGTTTTTGCTTTAATTAAAGCAGGTAAAAAATCACTATCCCTAGTAGCAAAAATCATAACATCTATTTGTTCATTAAACACTGTTTCAGTAGCATCACAAGCCATTGCAACAACAACATCAGTAGTAGTAATAATTGGCTCAAAACCTTGATTAACG
>JAQVAR010000015.1 GCA_028690725.1 Candidatus Iainarchaeum sp. | reverse complement strand
TTCTATCAATGGTTGGTGCAATAATTGTGCTAGTATTTTTAATAAAAAAATGATATTAATTTTAAAAAATGATTTTTTTTATATCCCAGCCGGGTAATAATAGGTTTCGTTTATTTTACTTATTTTTTTTATTTGCTTTTAGCACTAATCCAATAATATTATTGTGCCTAAAAACCTTTTTAAATATATTCTGTGTGTATAAGTATAGTAAGTGTATTATTTGGAGGAATGTTTTTATGCCCACTATGACTCTTTCAGTGCCTACTGAATTAAAACAAAAAATGGATAAAACGGATTGGATTAATTGGAGTTCTGTTGCAAGAAAAGCTTTTGCAGAAACATTAATTGATTTGCAAAGAATGAATACTATGAAAAAAATAGAAGAAATATCTGAAATCGTATTTGAAGATAACAGAGAAATAAAAGATGAATTATTTAAAAAAATAATAAACAAAACAGAAAAAGTTTCTAAAGAAATTGCAATTGGAAAAAGAAAAACCATGACTCCTAGTGACTTTAAACAAATGTGTGACAAATTATGAATATAGAGTCAAGTCTAATTTTGGACACATTAACAAAATTAAAGAAAAAAGACGCCGCCTTATTTAGAGCACTCGAAAAAAAGATTATCCAATTGTCTCAATTAACCTATGAAGAACTACAACACTTCAAAAATCTAAGAGCCCCAATGAACCAATACAAACGAGTGCATGTAGGAAGCTTTGTATTAATGTTTAAAGTAGAAAAAACTCAAATAATTCTAAGCGAATTCAAACACCATGATGAAGCATACAAATAACTAAAACTAATATACCCCCGCCGCGTTTGGTTCTACCAGTCAAATTACTAAAGAGTATGATTCAAGCTCAGTAATACTTTTCCAATGTATAAGAACAAAGAAGTATAAATAATTTTCTAAAAAAGTTGCGATGGTCAAATCCTATTGGTTTCCAATAGGATAACAATTTTTATTTTTCTTTGTATGTGTTCTATGTTGTAGGTTATTGTTTTTAACACAACACTTTTTTGTTGTTGGCTTGCTATGCGAGCTCTAACAAACCCGCCGAGGGTTTGTTTGAATGCAGAATTTACTGATTCAATCAACGCACGTTGGTTATAAACCGTTTTGTTGAATTTTTTTTCAGCCATTTTTCTTTTGGATGGTGTTCCAAATTCTTGATGTCTTGATTCGCTCCATTTTCGAAAAGGAATGTGAACATCGATTTCATTATTCCAACATATTTTTCTGTTTGACATTGAATCATAACCTTTATCTGCTAACACAGTTTTCAAACATTTTTGTAAACGTTTGATCATGGGTTTGAATGCTGTTGTTTCATTTTCGTGTCTGGATGTTGTTCGAACATCCAAAATAATGTTGTTATTTATATCTGCGAGAAATATGGTTTTTGTATAGTTTTTCAAAGAATAAGGGGGTGGAATTCCCTCAACGAGTGTTTGAGATAGGGGCTTGTGTTTTACCAGACTCAACTTCACCTACAGGAGTAAGACAGACAATGAATATTTGTATTGCTTCCACCCATTCAAATGTGAACTTCACAGAAATAAAATCAGTCTTAGTTTTCGTATGTAATTATATGGGATTAGAGTGTGTTGTTCAAAAGAAAGCGTTTCCATTCCTAAATGAAAATAGTGTGGAAATAGTCATTAATGGAAAGAAAGGCTTCATTGGCGAACTAAAAAAGGAAGTTGTTGATAACTTTGGTTTAAGAAAACCTGTTGCATTATTGGAATTTGAGTTATAAAATTTAACTCATTTATAAGAAATTATCAATTACTCTGGCAGATATTAAAATTTTGTAGATTGGAATTTCTTTAGCATTGATCATTAGCAGTGGCAATAATAATTGTTTACAGATTAATTCAAGGAAGAAATATTGCAACAGGAAAATAAGTGTGAGATGGAAAAAATGTTATTTTTGATATTTATTGCCCATTACCCACATTAAAAATGTGGGGATTTCAGATCACCAAAAACGTTAAAATAATAATAAATAACTTTCTAATCTGAAAAATTACTTTTTCAATTTAACCAGAAAACTATTTTTCCATTTTTCTGATAAAAAATCTCCAATTAAACCTCTTAATACATTAGTTGCGTCTTCAACATTTCTATTCCACATTGAAACCGCACGAGTATTTGGAGAAGCCAATATTTTTTGATATTCTTCATAAAAATGTTGATTTAATAATATGTCTTCACGAACTTGTTTTATTTCATGACTTCTCACTCTTGAAGTGTCAGCTAATATTCGAAGTAAAATTTCTTTTCTTGTTGCTGAAACAAAAACCAACAAAAATTCAGCACTTGTTGTTCTTGATAATTTTTCTAATTCAGCTTTTGTAAATATTGGTTTACCCCTATAACTATAATGCCCATCAACAATAATTAAAGGATTTTTTTTTTGATTTTCTAATATGATTATTTAAAGATTCTAAACTTCTTCTCCTTTTTCTGCTTATAACCAAAACCATAATAAATTAAGGTTTTTCAGCAAACCTTTATAAATAGTTGCTGATAAATAGTAATTAATTATGAATAAGGATTTGTTAATAGAATTATTTCAAAAAGAATATTTAGACAGCGGAGCCATAAAGCAAATTGGCGTTTCCAGTTATACCTATCAAAAAAATATTAAAACCCTTGTTTGGTTGGGGGTAGCACATTCAATAAAAAACAAAATGAGTATAACTCTTTTAGATAACCAAATAACAAATAGTCTAAGACAATTGGTTTTTTCCGGTTTTGACTCCACAATGCTCTCAAAAGATAACATAATATGGTTCAGTTATTTGTTAGAAAGCAAAACTTCAGCACAACTAGCAGGACAAACTCATTTATCTATAACACAGACTTTAGATAAAATAAAAAAGTTTTCCCAATTTATATCAAAAGAAAAAAATGAGTACTCCCTGTCTAAAGCCAACAAAAATTTTCATGAATTTATAAAATTAATACAAGAAAGAGAAAAAAACAAATACTTTTGGACAAACGGAAAAGAAAAATTACAAAAACTCCCTATCGATTTTCTGCACGATGGAGTATTAACCGGATTTTCAAAATTCAGTGATAATGAAATTGAAATTATTCCAACCAACAAATTTATTTATGCTCCAAAAAAAGAGTTATCTTTAGAAGAAATCCTAGTTCATGCAATAAAATTCTCAAACAATGCAAATGACATAACTTTATGTATTTTGTTTTATTTAAAAAATAAACATAAATTAAATATACAATTAATTGAGAGTGAAAGTAAAAAATTTGAAGTTTCTGGGATTTGGTTAGACCTTGTTTCTTATTTAGAAGGACAGCCCACAAAAAACAAAGAATTATTTCTACCAAAAAACGAGTTCAATCAAAAAGAAGAATTATATGATGTATCAATACCTAAAAGATTTGAGCAAGATAAAATACAATCTTTGTTTAATGAAATTGAAAATAAAATAAAAGAAAAAATAAAGATTTATTTTATTGGAGGAAACGCTTTAATAGAACACAAAACAAAAAATTCAACAAAAGATATTGATCTTGTAGTAGTTTCATCTAAAGAAGCTTCTGAACTAGTTATTGCACTCAAAAAAACTGGATTTGACGAAGTTAAAAATAAAGAATTTCAATACGGAGAACTTGAAACCAGTGCAATGCTTGAAAAAAATAATTATCCAAGAGTTGATTTATTTTTGAATAAAGTTTGTGGAATGTTAGAATTTAGTAAAGGAATGCAAAAAAGAAGTAAGCAAATAAGAAAAGGAAAAATAAATATTTTTGTTGCATCTTTAGAAGATATTTTTTTATTAAAAAGTATTTCTTCAAGAGATTCTGATTTAATTGATTGTGAAAATATTCTAAAACAAACAATAATAAATTGGAGTATTATAATTGATGAAATACAAAAACAAAAAAAGAACTTAATAGGATTAAAAGAGCTAATAATTTTAGAACATTTTGAAGCACTTGAAGAAAGAATGAATATTAAAATTCCAATAGTAAAAAAACTCACAGAAATATGTATTGAAAAAAGCATTTTGTTTATTGCAAAAAAACCAGTAACAATAAAAGAAATAAAAGAAAAAATATGTTTTTCAGAGACAATTATTAGGAACAAAATAACTTCAATGGAAAAACAAAAACAAATAATAAAAACCAATGACAAACCATTTAAAATAAAACTTAATAATTAATTGTTATTACAAAAATACTATCAATAAAATTACAAATTATACCATAAATAATAACCTTTTGTTTATGTTTTTAAAAGTGTCACAATATAGCACTTTTTGAAATGTTGTTTGATTGTATAATTTGAAAGTGTTTCATAAGAGGGGCTCTATTAACCAACAAAAATGTCTGTAAATAAAGGGTATTAGAATATATACCTCCGCCGTGTACTAAAAAAAAGTTTGATTACTCTAGAATTATATAAAGTAACACACAAACTAATTGAGCAACAAACTAATTAAAAAGTTATTTTGAAAGCACTCTAATAAATTCTAATTAAAAATTAGTTATTTCCATTGATTAGTGCAATACAACCGATTTGTTTTGCTTCCATAATAGAATATATGTTCAAGCATTTTTTAATATTCTGCTCGCGTGAAATCCCATGACTTTAGTCGTGGGTCTAGAAAGCGAGCAGTTGGTTTCTTATTCTATAAAAAAGTTATTCCTCTAGCGCGACGCACGCGCTAATGCGCGTCGGTAGAAGGAAGTTTACAATGAATTGTATCGATTTAGATAGAGAATTCTATAGTCATAATCATATAAAAGGATGCTGGGAGTACCATGTTGAATGGTGCCCAAAGTACAGGTATAAAGTTTTGCAAAAGCAAACTATCAGAGAGGATTGTGAAGCAATCTTGTATCAAGTTTGTGCAGAGTTGAATTGGGAACCGTTGGAATTAGCAGTAATGCCTGAGCACATACATGTTGTTGTGAGAACACAACAACCGGTGAATCCAAGCTACATATATTTTAGATTGAAAGGTAGGATGTCTCACGACCTATTTGAGAAACACCCAAACTTGCGTAAAAGGTATCCAAAGAATCATTTATGGAGCCGAGGCACGTTTCAAAGAACAGTTGGTGTAGATATAGAAAAAGTAAAACAATATGTAAGAGAACAACATGACATCCATCAAAAACAACTATGTGGATGGACATCCTAAACGGAAGCCCACACCTTTAGGTGTGGGAGGATGTCACATTAGCATTTGTTTCATCAACTTTGTCATCTAAATTGTTTAGATAGTTGGTTAATGTTTTTTCCCAGTTCATATTAATCTCCTTCCTTTATCAAATATAAAGAAAGGGTGTATTGAATTAATTTCATTGATACCCCGACCGGGAATCGAACCCGGGTCACTGCCTAATTCTGATTTTTTTTTCAGTTTTAAGTTTTCTAGCCGTTGCGTAGCAATGGCTAAATTCTTTTTACTGGATTTTTTTTTAAAAAATCCTGAGAAGGCAGTATGCTTGACCGCTACACTATCGGGGCACTGTTTCGCCAGTGCATTACGAGGCAGCATCTTCGCTTTTGGCTCGATGTAGCTTGCATTGCTTTGCAATGCTTTTACACTTTTTGATGAACCTTTTCTTAAAAGTTTCCGC
Organism: Candidatus Iainarchaeum sp.; assembly: GCA_028690725.1. GTDB lineage: Archaea > Iainarchaeota > Iainarchaeia > Iainarchaeales > JAAZKV01 > JABIDZ01. Next base: position 7,853 of record JAQVAR010000015.1, on the reverse strand, counting down.
CAGTGCATTACGAAGGGCACCTTTGGTGCCTTCCTCGCTTTTGCTCGGAACTTTGTTCAATTGATTTTCTCTTAGCTTAGTTTTTAAAGAGTTTTCATTTAGAGTTTTGGTTATGAATGCTATTTTATTGGATGTTGATGGAACGTTAATTAATTCTGTTCCACTTATTTTGAAGAGTGTTAAATTAACAATTAATCATTTTGGTTTTCGTGTTTCTAATCAAAAATTAAGAGAGTTGTCACAATTACATTCTAGAGATATTGCTTTGTGGTTAATGGATAATAAGAAAAATAATTTTGATTTAGAAAAATTTGTTGAGTATAGGAGAAAAACTTTTTTGAATTTGTTAAAAAAGGATGGGCACAAATGGTTTGTTGATGCTAAACCTTTTTTAAGAAAGGCTTCTAAGAACTGTAAGATTGGTATTGTTACTGGTTCTAGACACATTTTTTTGAAAGAAGTTTTTGATTCTGAAATAAAAAAGATTATTAGTTTTATTGTTACTAGTGATGATGTCAAACACAAGAAACCTGATATTGAACCTTTGGAATTGGTTTTGAAAAAATTGGGTGTGAAAAGGAACGAAGTTGTTTTTATTGGTGATTCTAATCAAGATGCTTTGATGTGTAAAAGGGCTAGGGTTGGTTTTGTTGCTAAGACTACTGGTATTTCTACTATTAAACAATTAGAAAGGTTTGAACCAATTTTTGTTGCTAAAAATTTTAAACAAATAGAATTATTTTTGTGTTTGTAATTATTTTTCTTTTGATTCAATTAATGATAATTTTTCTTCAAGTAATGGTAAATTGATTATTGTGTCTTTGCAACCAGCTTTTAATAATAATACTACTTGGGGGATTATTCCTGTTCCTTTTAACATGTCGAATGCTAGTATTGCTTCGTCAAAACAACATACGCCTATAGTTGCTTTTGGATTGTACTTTGCTATTAGTTTTTTCACCATGCTTCCGCCTGGAACAACAAAAATTTTTTTATAACCTAATTTTTTAGCAATTTTTATTGCTTTGTCAATATCGCATGCTCCACAATGTTTGCATTCTAAACCCTCATCATTGCTTGTTGCCTTACATTTTTTTGAATTTCTAGAACAATGTGGTAAAAAAAGTATTCTATCCTTGTAAGGAATTTTTTTAAAATCTGGCTCATAAATAGCATTTCTTAATTCTACGTGAGTATATTGTACCATTGATTCTGATAAACCAAGTTTTTTTGCAATATTCTCTGTTGCTTTTGCAGCATTTAAGTGTGCTCCAGAATCAACTACTTTTCCAACAGCACTTCTAATTTTTTCATAAGTATTCATGTATTAAACGAACAACTATTGAATTAAAAATGTTGAGTTTAATAAAAAAGCAATTATTAAAACCTTTTCCTGTGAAATTTCTATTATTGGTTCCGTTTCAAAAATATAATACTCGGATATGAATTAGTGTTACCAAAGGTTCACGAAAACTCTTCGCCAAAGGCGAAGTGATCGAAGGGAAATGGTTCTATCAAATGGAACGCTATTTGAGTCGCTGTAGATTAGTAGCTATATCGCCTGACTCATAATCAGGAGATCGGCGGTGCAATTCCGCCCTGCGACATTTTATTTTTTTGATGAACCTTTTTCATAAAAAGGTTCCTGTACTAAAAATGTTTTTAGCGGCACTTTTTTTATTTTTAAAATTTTTTTTATTCTGAATTGTTTAATCGACTTTTCATTACAATATTTTTTCCGTGTAATAATATTCTATCTGCAAATCCCATAAATAGTGATGTTTCTAGTACTCCTGGAATTTTTTTTGCTTGGTATTCAATGTCTTCTAATGAATATATTTCGTCTACTTTTACTTTTATAAAATTGTGTCCTGTTTCACTTAACATTGGTTCTCCATTTTTTAATTTTAACTTTGCTTCTCCTAAATTCATTGCTTGTATTATTGTTTTGTTTATTGCGAAAGTGCTTGTTTCTAATAATATTTCGTATTTTAATTGTTTTACAAAGTTTTGTTCTTCGCAAACAATAATAAATTCTGATGCTTCTTGTGCAATCATTTTGTCTCTAACAAGAGAAGTTGTTTCATTTGAAATATAATTAAAATCTTCGTCGCATTGGTCAACAAAATCGAATGCTAAGTCAATTTCTGAATCATTTAGTGACATTGTTTTGACTTTTAAACTAGAACATAATGCTGATAATTTGTATGATGTTGGAACAAATTTTACATCCAAAGAATTTTCTTCAATGTATAATGCTAGTTTTTTTAAAAACAATTCGTTTAATGAACCAGTGCCAAAACTAACAATTGAATCATTTTTAACATATCTTTCTAACAAACCTTGTACAGTATCATCCAACAACATTTTAATCAACAATATTATTTGTTTTGTAGAATAAAAAAGTATTGGAACCCTTCCGTGATCTGGAAAAACTTTTAGTTTTTCTTGACCCGAAAAATCTTTGATTTTTCTAGGGGTTCACGCCGGGAAACGTCAAGCTATTTCCTTTTAGTCAATAACTTATAAATTTTCTTCAATTTGTTTATCTGAACCATTTTGTTAAGTCTTATTGTGAAAAGCTCCAGTCGGGCTCTGCCCCCGAGACCTATCCGTTACCAACGGATTGCACTAACTAACTATGCTACTGGAGCTTGATTATATTAAAAAAAGAAAGAGTTTTAATTTATGCGGGAATTGATTTTTTTGTTTTTATTATTTCTTCGTTTTTTGGTGCAACGTGATCTGCAAGTTCCATTTCAAGTTTTAATAGAATTTTTGTTGTTTTGTTTTCTATATTAAGAGTGTATAACTTTGTATTCCCAATTTGTTTTTTTACTTTTATAATTCCATATTCTTCAAGCGGGGCCCAATTATTTAGAATAGTTGCTTTGCTTAGTCCAGTTATTTCTTGTATTTCTTTTTTTGACCATGCATCACCTATTCCGTCAGAAAATGCATCAATTATTTGTACTCTTGGAGTATTACCAAACAATTCTCCTAAAACTGATTCTTCCATTATATCACGTCCATTGTCGAAGTTTAATCCAAATTTATAAATTAAAACTTATAATCATTGTATATGTTTAGGTTTAAAAATTTATTCTTTAAAGGACTAATATTTTATGCTTGTAATTTGGTAGTTTTCTTTTCAGATATTGTTGAAACAAAATCTGATTCTTTTCTTAGGGCAAGACTATTAAGGAAATTATGTCAGCATAGAATTTATGGTGGAAAACATACTGCTTTTGATAATCTTCCTAAAGGTTTTAAAAAGTCAGATCATAGCAAAATCAAAAAGATTGCTAAAAACCTAATCAATGAAAATTATCTTTTAGAGAAAAAAGCATTTTATGGTTTGCACGTTTCATTAAACCCAAAAAAATCAAAAGAAATAAAAGAAGAAATCAAAGTATTTTTTGATTTGGAAATTGATTTTTAAATTATTTTTTCTTCAAGAAGTTTGTAGTATATTTTTGTTAGTTTTTTTAGTTCTTTGATACTAGCTTTTTCTTTTTTTGAGTGTATTGTTCCAAAATCATTTAAACCTAATATTATAAAATCAGTTTTTTTTGAAAAATAATATGCTTCAGTGTATCCTCTAAAAGTAATTGTTTTTAATCCAATTTTTTTTGCAATCTTTTTTGCATTCTTGCTTATTACTGGGGGTAATGTTTGTGAAATTATTTTTATTCCTTTTATTTTTTTTGTGTTTTCTTTAATTTTTTTTAGAGTTTCTTTTGGATTAGTTGCTGTTCTAATAACGATTTGTGTTTCTGCATAATCTGGTACAACATTACTTGCTATTCCGCCAGATATTTTTGCGATATTTATTGGGTTTTGTTTTAAGATTCTTCCTTTTGGGTAATCAATTTTTTTTATTGTTCTTATTATTTCAATAATTTTTTCTATTGCATTTATTCCTTTTTCTGGGCAAGAACCGTGTGTGCTTTTTCCAAATGCTTTTATTTTTAGGTCTAGTATTCCGTTGTGTGCTTCAACAATTTTGAAGTTAGTTGGTTCTCCAATAACAATTAGTTTTGTTGTTTTTGGGATTATTGAGACTGCTTTTTTTGCTCCGCCAAAACTTGTTTCTTCTTCAACAGTAAATAATAAACCAAAATCATTAATTCCTTCTTCTATTGCTTTTTCTCCTGCTAAAATCATTGCTGCTAATTGTCCTTTTGTGTCATTGGTTCCTCTTCCATAAACAAATTTTTTGTCTTTTCTTGATTTTAGAAATGGTGGCACCGTATCTAAGTGTGCTTGTAACAATATTTTTGGTTTTCCTTTGAAAGCAATTAAATTATGATTTTTATTAACTCTTTGTTTTTTTGTTTTAAAACTTTTTTTTAGTCTTTTATCCAAAAAGTCAACTAATTTGTTTTCGTTTCCAGAAACTGAATTTATTCTAACTAATTCTAGTAAAAAATCGTCTTCCATAATCTAATCACCTTTATTAGAATTTAATTCTTTGTTTTTTATTTCAAGAATGGCCTTTCTAACAGCATCTTTTGGATTTTTAGCAATAATACATTTGACTCTTTTCCTGTCATCAACATACTTATTTTCTAATTTTTGGCTCCAACCACCCGTTTTTTGTAAAACTATTGTTGGTATGTTTGATTGATATGCTATTGCAATTTCAGTTAGTGTTCCACTCCCTCCAGAAACACAAATTATTGCATCACAACTATTAACTAAAACAAATTCTCTGCCTCCGCCTCTTTCCATTCCAGTTACTATACATATGTCAGTATTTTGTTTGTCAAATATTTTTTTTCCTTTTCCATATGTTACTCCTATTGTAATTCCTTTTTCTTTTTTAGCTCCTCTTGCAGCAGCTGTTGATAAAGAATCATAATCTTTTTCTGCACCATAAACAGTAATGTTTTCGCTTTTAGCAATTTCTTTTCCAATTTCTTCAGCAATTTCTTCTATTTTTTTAGAATATTTTAGGTCTGCTGCTGAACCCATTACACCAATCATTAAACTCATTTTTTATTCCTCCTATCATTTTCTTTTTCAATATCTTTTATTGTTATTCCTTCTTTGACCATTATAACAAACAAAAAATAGATTAGGTCAGAGCATTCCCAGATTAATTCTTCTTTGTTTTTTGTTGTTATTACTTCTGCGGCCTCTTCCACCAATTTTCTTTTTAATAGCATTTCATCTTTTACTAATTTTGAAGTATATGCGCCTTCTTTTGGATTTTTTATTCTATCACTAATCTTTTCATACAATTCTTGTAAGGAAAATTCTTTTTTTTCGCCAAAACAACTATATTTTCCTTTGTGGCACCCATTTTCTTTTTGTTTTATTTTAAAGAGCAATGAATCATTATCACAATCCTTTTTTATTTCAATTATTTCTTGTTCATTTCCTGATGTGGCTCCTTTCATAAAAACTCCTTTTTTGCTCCGAGAATAAAGCCAAACTTTTTTTGTTTTAATTGTTTTTTCTAAACTCTCTTTGTTAGAATAAACAAGAGAAATTATTTTATTATTTTCTTGTATTATTGTTGGTATTAATTCATTCATTTTTGTAAAATCAATACATTCGATAAAAGCTTTTTTTGTATCAATTTTGTTTTTGTATATTGCTAGTCCACTTACACAATCAATTCCTTCTTTTTCAAGATCAATTATTTCTTTGATTGATTTTATGCCGCCTGCTAGAACAATCCTATTATTTGTTATTTTTTTTAGTTTTTGTGCTGTTTTTTTGTCTGCTCCGCTTAGTGTTCCGTCTTTTTCTATTGAAGTGTAAAGGAATTCATCACAATAGTTTTCTAGTTTTTTTGCTAAATTTATTGGACTCATTTTTGTTTTAATAGTCCAACCATTTGTTGCCACTTTTCCTTTTTTTGAATCCAATGCAACAATTATTTTTTCTTTTCCAATGTTTTTTGCGAGTTCACTCAAAAACTTTTTGTTTGCTTGGGTTCCAATGATAACTTTTTTGGCCCCGGATTCAATTAGTTCTTTTGCTTGTTCTATTGTTCTTATTCCGCCGCCTACTCTACAAGGGACAATATTGCAAATTTCTTTTATTAACTCAATATTATTGCCTTTTCCAAGTGCGTTATCTAAATCAATTAATTGTATTTCTGGATAAAACCAAACTTCTTGTGCATATTTTTTTGGATTATCTATTTCAAGAATCTTTTTTTCTCCATTCACAAGCCTTACTAATTTTTTATTCATTAAATCTATTGAAGGAATAATCATTTTCTCACCCCCAATAAAACAATGTCAGAACAAGAAAATTTTGTTATTATTTCTAGTCCAGCTTCTTTTATTGATTTTCCAGTGTAAACAATGTCAAAAACAAAATCCGCTAGTCCTAGTGTTGCAGCGGTTTCTGTTGAACCATTAAAATAGATTTTGTTAGTGTTTTGTGGTAATAATGCTTCTGCTATATTAGAATATTTTTTGTTTATTGCTATTGTTGAATCCTGTAATAATTTTTCTTTTTTTCCTAGCAAGCAAAGAGCCGGTTTTTTGTACAATGCTTTTTCATCAAACCATTTTATTTTTTTTAATTGTTTTACTTTGCTTTCAACATTTTTTTTCTTGTATTCTTCAAAAAGATCTTGTCCTGTTAAACCAATACAAGAAACTTTTTTTTGCGATAATAATTCTACAAAAAAAGGAACGTCTTCTGCTCTAACAATTATTTTTTCATTCCCTAATTTTTCGAATTGTTTTCTATATTCTTCTAAACCAGAATTTTTTGGTAGTATTATTAAACAATTAGGATTAATTTTTTGGGTGATGGGCACAAAACGCCTTTTCTTGTAATAGTTTTTCTTTTTTGCTTTCATTTTTCATACCATCATCTCCTTTATCATTTTTATAGATAAAAATCATTTTTCCAAAAATTCTTTTACTTTTTTTAATTCTATTGTTTCTTGTTTTCCTGTTTTCAAATTCTTTATTGTTATTTTGTTTTCTTTTAACTCGTTTTCACCAACAATTCCTACAAAAGAATAACCTTTTTTTTCTGCGTATTCAAGTGCTTTTCCTATCTTCATTTCTTTTAAATTTGTTTCAATAAAAATATTTTTTCTTAATTCGTTAACAATTCTATTTTTTTCTTTTAAATTAATATTTAACCCTATTAAAAACATTCCATCTAAACCTATTTTTATTCCCTTTTCTTTCAAGTAATCAAATATTCTGCTTACTCCTAACCCTATTCCTACTGCTGGGGTTTCTTGTCCGCCATAATTGCTTATTAGTTTGTCAAATCTTCCTCCTCCACCTACTGAAGGACCATTATCTAATTTTATTTCAAATACTATTCCAGTGTAATATTCAAATCCTCGAGCTAACCTTGAATCAAATTCAACGAATTTTAAATCATTTTCTTTGCATAATTTTTCAAAATCCAATATTTCTTTTAAGCCCAAAGAATCTTGTCCTACAATTTGTGTTATTTCTTTTATAGAATTTTTTTCAATTATTTCTACTATTTTAGAATCAATATTTTTTTCTTCTAACATTTCTATAATATCTTTTTTGTTAACTTTATCCATTTTGTCTAATATTCTCATTGCTTCTACTTCTTTTCCCATAGCATATTTTGATAATAAATCATTCAATAATTTTCTAGAATTAAAAATTATTTTTGGTTTCAAATTTAATGATTCAAAACAATTTTTTATAACAAGCATTATTTCTAATTCTGCTTCTAATCCTTTTACTCCTAAAATATCTATGTCTGCTTGATAAAAAGCCCTGTATCTTTTTGCTTGTGGTCTATCATACCTATAAACTTCTCCAATTTGATATCTTTTAAAAGGCATTTTCAATTGTTCTGTTGAAGCAATTCTTGCTAGAGAAGCA
>JAQVAR010000079.1 GCA_028690725.1 Candidatus Iainarchaeum sp. | reverse complement strand
CAGGTACAGTGAGTTCATGGCATACTCACACCACGAATTCTGCTGGTGCTCATTCACATAGTCCTGCTAGTGGTGGGCAATTTGTAGCTTATACTGGGGGGGGGGAGTGCGATTCCTGATGGTCCAGGGACTCCATTAATTTTAACTGCTTCTACAAATTCTGCTGGTGCTCATACTCATACTACTGGTAATCCTTCAGCAAACCATAGCCATTCTGTGAGTGGAAATACTGGCACAGTGAGTTCATGGCATACTCATTCTTTAAAAACTGGAAATCCTAGTGCCAATCACAATCACACAGTAACAATAAATAATACTACTGCTACTAATCAGAATACTACTGCTACTAATCAGAATACTACTGCTACTAATCAGAATACTGGTGGTGGGGGCTCTCATAATAATTTACAACCTTATATTGTTTTGAATTATATAATAAAAACTTAGGGGGGTTAAACAATGTTAAAATTAGAAAAAATCCAAGTAAAAGAAGATATCTTCAAGATGAATGAAGATGGAACACCAGACAAGAGTATAAAATTTTTTTCAAGGGATAAAGAGTATAAAGTTGTGTCAATATTAGAGTACAAAGGAAAGCATAAAGTCCTACTAGTAAATGATATGGACATTTACGATTATTTAGATATTAGTTGGGTTAAACCAATAAAAGCACACAAATAATTAAATTATTTGACATTAAGGAGCATTGTTTCAAAGCTAATCCAAAAATTCAATTAAAAAATATATGATTTTATATGGGGGCAATTACAATTTATTAGTTTTATTATTATTTTGGATTAATTATAATTATTTTAATCAAGTTTGAAAGAGTAAACTTTATATTAAAATATTGAGTAATATATAGAAATGGAGGAACATTTAATTTGAATAATAAATTTTAGATTATTTGAATTACAATATGTTTTAAAAAATTTAATAAAATTAATAATGTTTTTAAAATAATAAAAAAATATTTGTGGGGGGTTTGATGCTATGGTAGGATTACAAGAACTATTAGTAATAATAATTGTTTTAGCAATAGTATTCTTTTTTGGAAAAGACAAGGTTAGAGAATGGCTATCTTTAGGAAAAGAATTTAAAAAAGAATTAGAAACTGATACAAAAACAAAGAAAAAGGTATCTAAAAATGGAAAATAATTTCAAATTACTCCTATTCACATTTTTTTTAATATGTTTAGGAGTAGGTTTTTATTTTTCTTCTTTTTTAATCCAATTTATAACTAGCTTATTACCTAGCGAAATTAAATTGGTTAGTCTAAATCCTAGTGATGGCTTTTTAGTTTATTTTTGGAGTGCTTTGTCAATAGGTTTTTTATTATTCAGTTTTTTTGGAGGAATTTATTTATGGTATTATTCTAAAAATATTTTATATTCTCATGAAAGAAAAATTTTGAGAAATAATATTATTCCAATAGTAATATTGTTTGCAACAGGTTTTCTTTTTGGAATTCATATGTATGTTAATATTGTGTTAAAATATTTTTTAGAAATTAATTCTTTGCTAGGATTAGAAAATATTTGGAGTATTAATGTTGTTTTTGTTAGTGCTTTAATGATTGGTTTTAGTTTAGGAATAAGTTTCCAATTGCCTATTATTATTAGGAGTTTAATCAAATTTAAAATTATTAAAAAAGATATTTTTGTTAAAAACAAATTAATAGTGCTAGTTGTTTTGTTAATATTAAGTGCAATTATTACCCCTCCAGATATGATATCACAATTAATGGTTGCTGGGCCATTATACACTTTATTTATTTTAAGTTTAATCAAAATTTAAAATTTTTTTCTAAATATGTAATAATAAAAAACACATTCGTCAATTAACGAAACAAACTTCGTCTTTTGGAAAGGTTTTTATACTTTCATTGTAAAAAGATTATAGGATTGGTGAGATTTATTTTATTTCAATTAATTTTATATTATATAATATTAGTTGGTTATTTATTAGATTTTTGATAGTGATAATAAATGCAGGTTCCTAAAATTAGTTTGGATGAAAGAAAAACAACTTTTAAAGAAGTAGAAATTGGTTTTAATGAAGAACAAGCATTGCAAGAAGCCAATAGGTGTCTTAATTGTGCTAATCCTACTTGTGTAGAAGGTTGTCCTGCAAAAGTAAATATTCCTGGTTTTATTAAAGCTTTTAAAGAAGGAAGAATATTGGATGCAATAGAAATAATAAGAGAAAAAAATTTTTTTCCAAGTATTTGTGGTAGAATTTGTCAACACGAAAGACAATGTGAAGGAAATTGTGTTTTATCAAAAACAAAAGATGGCCCAGTAAATATTGGTGGTTTAGAAAGATTTATTGGTGATTTTGCAACATTACCAGAAAGCAAAAAACTTAATGGAAAAAAAGTGGCTATTATTGGTTCTGGACCAAGTGGTTTAACTGCGGCAGCATATCTTGCATTAAAAGGATTAAATGTTTGTGTTTTTGAAGTATCAAATTCTTTTGGCGGAGTAATAAAATATGGTGTTCCAGAATTTCGTTTACCTAAAAAAACTGTTTCAAGAGAATTAACAATGCTTCATGGATTAGGAATTGATTTTGAGCCAAATTCTAAAATAGCTGAAGAATCAATTGAAGAGTTATCAAAAAAATTTGATGTTGTTTTTATTGGAACGGGTGTTGGTTCTTCAAAAAAATTAAATATTCCTGGTTCTAATTTAAAAGGCATTATTTCTGCAATGAAATTTCTTGTTAATTTAAATCAAAATAATGTTCCGATGGTTTCTCCTAATGAAAATGTTGTGATAATTGGTGCGGGGTATGTTGGGATAGATGCTGCAAGAAGTGTTATTAGGTTAGGAGCAAAAGCAACTTGTGTTACAATTTCTTCAAGAGAAGATGCTGAAAAAAGTGTTTCTTCAAAAGATTATTTAGAAGCAGAAGAAGAAGGAGTAAAATTTTTGT
>JAQVAR010000078.1 GCA_028690725.1 Candidatus Iainarchaeum sp. | reverse complement strand
TATTAGTTCTGCATCAAAATCTATTTTTGGAGAAGGAACTTCTGAAGAAGTTATATCAATTAATGGTACTTGAAAAGACCTTTCTGCTTTTCCAAAAAATTTTACTTCTAAAAAAGATTTTTTTTCATCCAAACCAAGAATTAACTTGTCTGATGCGTGCGCTCTTGACAATACTTGGTTTAAATAATTCAAATCTAAACCCAATCTTGTTTCTTCACAATCAAATTTTTCAAAAGCTTTTTTTGGTAAATTAAAATCAACCATTGATATTTGAGAAGGATCAGTAGCTTTTAATTCTAAACCATCACTTTTAACAACAATTTCTGCTTCATCAATTAAAACAGATATCGCTTCAACGCTCTTCTTGAATATACTAGAATCCTTTAACACCAATTCCATTTAAACACACTAAAAAAAAGAAAGTTGATTAAGTTTAAAAAGTAATTTTTTTATCATAACCTTTTATAATCAATTATTTTGCCAGACGAATCTAAAATTAGTTCTAATTTATTACCTTGAACATTTATTTTTGTAACAAAATTATTTTCTTTAGCATTAAAATCTTCAATTATTACTTGTGATTTTAACTGTTTTTCTATTAATGGTTTGAATTTTTTGGTTAATAATTGTTTCAAATTCAACTCACCATCTTTAATATAATTTTTTTTATCCTCTTTTAACAAAAATTTTTTTCCCTTTTTGATTAAATTCATTTCAAAAACAATTTTTTCCGCTATTTTTTCTTCTCTTGTTTTTCTCAAAAAAAATATTAATATCAATCCAGAAAAAATTATTATTATTATTGAAATTATTATTATGGTTATAGATAAATCAATTATTTGAGTATTATTTAATGAATTTGTTAAAAAACCATTTATTATTCCACCAAAATTACTCAGAGTATTAATAACACTATTTATCATATTGAATTAAATGTTTTTCTAAAATAAAAAGGTTATCATCGACAAAGTTAACGTTTAAAAGAAGAAATGATTTCATCAAAACAATTAATACACAAATAGACTCTATTAGAATAATATAAATTTTTAACAAAATCCCTTAAAATCTTTTGGTAATTCACCAGTTGTTATTAATGATATTAAATTATCAAAAACCCATATTTTTGCACACCCAATAAAAGGTATTTTAAAAAATTTTACTCCCTGCACTTGTTCTATTGGAATAGCATAAAAAGTAATACAAATTTTTTCACTAGAATTTCTTAATTGATCTATTTGACCACAATCCTGATCAAAAGTAGGGTTTGTTTTTTGGTTATCTCCTTTGGTTAAAACAAATTGTCCATCAAGAGCATTAATTTTTACTATTGTTCTATGAATTATTGGAATATTTGATGGAAAAGCAGGATAAACTATTGTTGCATTATTTGAAATATTATCTAAAAAAAGTTCTTCTCCATTTGAAAAAACTATTTTTTCCAAAGAATTATTTGAATAGATGGGTTCAGCAAAATTAATTGTTGGAATGTTATTAATTTTTTGATTTAAATTTATTTCTTTTCCAAAATTCATTTGATTATTTAATCCAGTTAAACCTATTATGTCCCCCCTGTAAAAATCTGGTTCCATACTCTCAGAATAAACTATTACTAAAGGAGTATTATTTCCAAAAATAAACCCTATTACAGAATAAATTATTATTGCAAACAATGCTGCAAAAAAAATATTTACGACACCTTCAACAATTTTACTATTACTAACTTTTTTTACTTTAGGCATAACAAACAAATCAACATAAGTAAATGGATCCAACCATTTTAATTTTGAAAGAAAACTTTTAGAATGCTCTTCGCCAAATTTTTTCATAAAAAAAATAGCACGTATTTGTTTAAAAGAGAATCATTTTTCAAAAATTTTTTGACTAATAATTTTTTTTCTGCCATAAATAAAAATAATTATCAAAATTAAGAACACATAAATGAAACCAAATAAAAAATATAATTCAATCATCCCTGTTATTCCCATTGCTTCTACAATAGCACCATAAATTATTGAAAATACTGCTAGGAAAACTAATAAAAAAAAGTCTTTTATTATAGTTAAAAATTCGTGTCTCAAAAACTGGTTTCTTGAAATCATTGCTGAAAGAATTGCTCCTGCTAACGCTCCAAAAATATAACCTAATAATTCTGGCGGGCCATGACCTATTAATAATCCTTGTAATAAACCAAAGCCCCTCAAATATTGTGTTGATAATATTATTTCTCCAAAAAATATTCCTAAGATAGAAGCATTCCAAGCGATAATAAATATTGCTCCAGCCCCATAAAGCAAGGATAATATTATTGTAAATAATAATACTGTCCCATTATTTTCAAAAATAAATAATGAACAAGAAAATAAGTTACTTGTTGATGGATTCTGACACGAATTAAAAGCAGTTGTTGAAAACATTCCAGAAATTGATTTTGGAATTCCGGTAACACAACTTTCGTCTCCAGAAATTAAACAAAAAGAATTTATTTGTTCTTGAAAAACTGTTTGTTTCATTTCTATTGGAAAAACAATATACAAAAATGAGAATGCAAGTATTACTCCAACAAAAACCCAAACATACATTTGTATTACATTAAAATGCCTTGCAAAAAATGTTGAAGCATTTTTTCTTTGAAGAACTTCATTAAAATCTTCATGAGTAAGGATATTGTGTATTATTGGTACTAAACCAATAGTTATGAATGCAACTGATAAAACACTAGCATGAGAAGGAAAAATTGCGTGTGCAAAAATTATACTTCCAATCGAAATTATGAAAGTTATTAATAGCACAAGAAACGGCTTTTTTCTAATATTTTTTTCCCCAATTAATGATTCCAGAACCATCGCACCACATATTTATATACCTTTCATAAACTAAATTCTTTTAGAATATATAAGTATTACTATGTTGTTGGTGAGTTTATGAGTAAGAATAAATTGTTTGTTCCTGGAGAAGTTATTGCTGTTGAAGA
>JAQVAR010000077.1 GCA_028690725.1 Candidatus Iainarchaeum sp. | reverse complement strand
TGTCAACCACATTAAAACCAACATTTGAATCATTTGTAATATTAAATTCAACATCTATTTCTTTTCTAGTAAATATTTTTGTTAAAGCAATTTCACCATTAACATTTAAATCAGCGTTAAGACCTACTCCACAACTCCCACCAAATACATTCAAATTAAAATCAAATGTTTTTGACAAATTCTTTTGATTTTTTATTTCTATAGTACCAATTAATTGTCCATTAGTCCCAATAGGTGGAGCAAAATAAACATAAACTATTTTTTCTTCATTTGGATTTAAAGAAACTTGCGTGTGCGAGAAAGAAACCCATTCAGGAGCAATCTTTCTAATTGAAAAATCTTGAACAAAGTTACCAGTATTCTTCAATATTATTTCTTTTATTGCACCATCACAACAATTAACATCAATTACATCATTATTTTTTATTACTTCAAAAGAATAACAAAATTCTTCTGAAAGAGCATTTATTTGCAAGGTTCTTGTTAAAGTTGAATTATCTGAAACAGCTGTTATCAAATACTCTGATTCAATTTGTTGGGGAACATCCAAAGACAAAGAAACTATTTTTTCAGAGTTTGGTTCAACACTCATCTCAGAATTATTTACAATAATCCAATCAGCATTTGTTGAAACATTAAATGTTTGTTGTTGAGTACCATTATTTTTTAATTTAATATCAACAATTCTTTTTTCTGTAGAACAAACAGATATTTCTGGAACCAATAATTCTGCCCCATAACAATTCTCAAAATTCAAAGTATAATTAATAGTGTCTTTTGAAAAATTTGTTTCAGCAGAAACAACAATATTCTTTGAACCTTCTTGTTCTGAAAAACTAAAAACAATTTCCTCACTTAAACCAGACAATATATTAACCTTTTTTGGCTCAACATTTACTCCTGTTACAGAAATATTAACATCAATATTTTTTGTGCCATTATTTGTTACTAAATATTTTTGAGAAACATTACCCAAACAATAATTTTCTTGAGTACCAATTCTTTCTATTGAAACATTATAACAATCATTAATTACAAGATTAACATTTTTTGAAAATGTACTATCATAATTATTTGATTTCATAGAAAAAATGAATTCTGTTGTTTGAGGAGAAACTGGGTTTACTGACAAAACAACCTTTTTTGTTTCTTGTGGAGCAAGATACAATATTTTTTTGTCAACTGAAATAAAATTTTCGCCTTCAATAATTATCTCAACTTCATCATCCCTGTTTGAATTGTTTGTTATTAAAACATCGAAATTTGTTTTTTCTTCTGAACAAACAGAAATATTTGTACTCAAATCATTAGTCAGTGAAGTAAAATTGTTTATTCCTTGAACAAGATTTCTTGTTGAAGAAGCATTTGTTTTTGTGTTAGACAAAGTTAATGTAAAAGGATAACTACCCGATGGTGTTGAACACAAACTCTCAACAAAAAGACTTGTGTTTAATGATTCGCCACTACCCAAAACAAAAGATTCTCTTGGATAAGAAACCCAAGAATCACCTAAACCTTTTTGTAGTAAAACAAACTCATCAGTAAATTTTCCAGTATTAGCAATTGAAATATTAAAAGTATTTTTTTCACAAGGATTAGAATTATTTATTTCAGGAGTCACATTAAAATTAAATGTGTGACATTGTTCAACAAACAAAGAAACATTTTTTGATTCATTATCTAGTTCACCAGCAACATTTATTGTAAAAGGAAAAGAACCTGAAATAGCATAACACTCAGGAGTAACAAAAACAAAAAAATCTTTACAAGAACCAGCATTAATATTCAAAGTTGAAGGAGCAATTTCAACCCATTTTGCACCCAAACCAGAAACCGACACAGAATAATTGCCAGTAATATCAGCACAAACCGAAAAAGTTTGAGCCTCAGTATCACACTGACACAAAGACATTGACGATGGACCATTAATTGTTAATGCGTTAACGCCATTAAAACTAATTAAAACAAAAAAACTAATTAAAACTATTAAAATTTTTGAATTCATTCTTTAACACCAACCCAAACTTCTTTTTTTTCAGAATAACTAGCTGAAAAAACAACACTCAATATAACTATTAAGAGTAAAAAAGTTAATAAACCCATTACTCCAATGAAAATAAAAAAACCGCTTGAACCATTATCATCAAAACCAAGTAAATTAAAACCAAACAAACCAGAGAAAACATTTTGGCTTGAAGGTGATTGAACATTAATCTGGAATTCTTTTTTATTTAATAATTGATTTGGTAACCCTTCAATAACTTTTTCTAAAACAAAAAATGTTGAAAAAGAACCATTTACATCATTTGAAACAATTTTACCACTTAATGTCAAAACTTCTTTTGGTTTTATTGAATCAATAAACTTTTTTTCTATTTCAATCCCATTAGGAGTATTTTCAAATGAAAGTTGAATATTCTTTATTTCAAAATCAGTATTATTTCTTACTTGAATATAATATATTTTTTCTGAATTAGAATTCATTTCTATTAATTGAGTATAACTCATTATTTCAACATTATCAAAAAATGGTTTCTCAACAATGTTAAAATAAATTCTTGATTCTAATTTAAGTCTACCATCTAATTTTATTAAAATACTTTGGTTTTCAGCAATACTTGAATCAGTTGTCGTTGAAACAGAAACATAAATTATTTTTGAACTCTTTTTTGGAACTGTTACTTGTTGTTCAGAAAAAATAACATTTACTCCAACTGGTTTTTGTAATGTTGACAAAGAAAATGTTTCATCAAAATCACCATCATTAATTATTTCTAACTCAAATATTTCAGAATCGCACCAAACAATATCTTTTGATTCTGTTCTAAGATTTATTGAAGAGCTACTTGTTCCCAAAACATTCAAACAAATTGTTTCATCTTGTACGAAACCTATTTCGGCAAAAGGGCCTTCTGGCAACTCTTGTCCTGAAACTGTTACAAATCTTGTTCCTGCTGAAGCATCACTAGGTATTTTT
>JAQVAR010000014.1 GCA_028690725.1 Candidatus Iainarchaeum sp. | reverse complement strand
TTGTTCTGAGAAAGGAACATCTTTTCCATTTGCTGAATTAACTTTTATATAATCAAATTGTATTAGAGCCATTAAATCTCTTGTTGGTTCTGTACAAAATATTGGTCCTTGAAAACCCAATTTTCCTAAATATGGTAACAAGATATGATGATCAGAGTGTGCATGGCTTATTACAACAGCATCAATTTCACTCAACGGATAATTAAGTGCATCAATATAAGGATAAGGATCAGAATCTGAAAAGTTTACTCCTGCGTCCAACAATATTTTAGTATGTTCGGTTTCTAACAATGATGAACTTCTTCCAACTTCTCTGTAACCACCGAGAGCAGTTAGTCTAATCCATTTGTGTATTGATTCACTTGGTTTTGAATAAATTTTTTCTGCTGTTTCTAATAAAAATTTTTTTCTTTCATCAGCATGTCTTAACAAATAACTTCTTATACCACTTAACGTTTTTGATTCACTTGTTGGTGCTCTCAAAATATCTGGCGTCCAACCAGTTTCTAATATTATTCTCTTACTTAGTTCTCCACCTTTTCCTATTACCAAACCTTTTTTTATTGCTTCTATTACTACTTCACAAAATGGTTCATTAAAATTAATTGATTTCACTTCTGCTTCTGCTGGTAACATTTCTTTTAATTTTTTTAAAGCTTCTTCTTTTCCCATTAAATCTTTTTTATCAACTCTAATATTAACTCTTTTTTTTAGTTCAAAAGCGATTTTTGAAACTAAGTTTGTTGTTCCATAAAAAGCAGTTGGTGTTCTAGTATACAATACTACTTCCGGCCCTTCCAATTCTATTTTTGAAATTTCTACTTCTCTTGGAATTATTTCTTTTAATTTTTCGCTTATTTCTTTCAATAATTCTATTTTTTGTACCATAATAATCATTTAAAAATTTTAGAATATTTTTCACTAGAAATTGTTTTTTGTTTTAAAGAACAATTTTTTTAGTTGAATTTTATTTTTTTTACTATTTTTCCTATTTCTAATTCATCAATTTCTCTATAACCGTTCTTATCAATTACTATTACAGTAACATTTTCTCCACCAGAATAAATGTCCCTGTTTGTTGCTGCTCTAACTGCTCTAACTGCTAATTCAATTGCTTCTTGTTCACTCATATTTTTCTTGTATTCTTTATCAAGAGTAGTCATAGCAAATGTTGTTCCAGAACCAGTCATAGCATAATCCTTTTTTTCCGAAATACATCCAAAAGGAGTTAACTCAAATAATTCTGGGTTATCATTTACCCCACCAATTATTGGTGCAAAAATAAAAGGATAATATCTATTACCATTCAAAACATTTGATAATAATGATGTTACTGCTCTTGGAGTTATTTTTGTTGCGCGTTCTATTTCATATAAATTTGCTTGTGCTTTTAAAAATCTTATTAATGCTAGTGAATCCCCAACTGCACCAGAAATTGTTAAAGCAACATTTTTTGTTATAGGATAAACTTTTCTAACACCCTTCTCAGCAATATGCCCTAAAACAGCTCTTTGATCAGCTGCTAATACAACACAATCCTTCGCAATCAAACCGACAGTAGTAGTACCTGTTTTTGTATCTTCTATTCCAGGATTACTTTGAACTGGACTATTAGGAGCAACAAACTTTGTTCTCTCGCTAATAAGACTTATTGGCAAACCTTCTATTTCTCTAAAGTAATTCATTACTAAAACCTATAATTAGTAATTAATTTTCTCACTGAAACCTTTAAAAAGGTATTTAAAACACGAAAAAATAAAAAATGTTATTAAAAAAATATTATTTTTTGTTCTTATCAACAATTGTTTTTTCTTTATTTTTAACATCTTTGCTTTCAACAAAATTTATTTTAACGCCCAATTTTTCAGACAATTCTTTTATTGAATTATTTATTTTTTCTAAACCTTTTATTTCACTAGAAGAAAGTGTTATGTATAAGATATTTTCTTTTATTTCTTTTTTTGCATTAGGAATTTGAGAATAATATTTTTCAAATATTTTTTCTGCTTTTTCTTTAATGTTTTTTATTTCTTTTATTAATTTTATTTTGTATTCTAATTTTCTTCCTGCTAATGGATGATTAAAATCTACTCTTACTCTACCACCACTAACTGATTGTACTTTCCCTAACATATTTCCAGTATTAATGATTAATCCTGGAACAGGATTTATTTTTTGTTCTTGAAATACTTTTAACGGTAATATTCTAACATAATCTCCTTTTCTTTCACCAAAACCTTCTTTTTCATTTAAAAAAACAATTTTTTCTTCTCCAACTTTCATTTTTTCAATTTCTTTTTCTACTTTTTCTAATAATTCTTTTTCACCAGTAATAATTATTATAGAACCATACTTTTTTTCTTTATTATAAATATTATTTTCTTTTGCAACATTTTCCATTGTAGTATCAAAAATACTATTATTCAATAATTCCTTTCCAACAAAATCAATTTCTAACATTTTTTTCAAATTTTTTTCTTTTTTATCCAATTAAAAACACCTTTTATAATTCTTTTGCAAATATTTCAATATATGAAAATGTCTAGCAAGAACTTTTAAATGTATTTGGTGTCACAAAATGGAGAAAGATTTGTTTCAAAAAATAATTGGAATCATTATTATAGTTGCTTTGGCAGGGAGCATGATTGCAGCAGCAATTATTTATATGCCTGAATCATCACAAATAAACCCAGATATAACCCCCACAGATCAACCAACTTTTAATTATGAAATTAGTTTTGAAACACAAGTAATACAAGAATTAGAATCTATTAGAATTGCAGCAGAAACAAGTGAAATTAATAAAACAAAAATAGATTCTGAAATACAAAATGTTGAAGGTATTTCAAGAATTCAATTTTCCGAATTTAGAAATGTTGGCGACGGGAATTGGTTTTATTTTGCAGAAATCACTTTGAGAAAAAATTTTGATTTAGAAAAAATTGTTGAAGACATTTTTAAAATAAATTATTTTGATGGCGAAAAACAAGCAATGAAAAAAGTTAGTATTTCTACCCCACAAGAAAATATTGATTTAAATAGTTCTGATTTGAATATGTCAAGAAAATTTGTTTTTGAGTACCCCACAACATTTACTATTGCTTCAATTGAAACTCTACCAGGAGACAAAATAATTGTTGAAGGAACAATAAGTTTGAAAGGAAATACAATTGTTTTTATAGAATTAGTTGAAATTGAAAATAAAACTGATTTACCAGAATATTATTATGTTGATAAAGAATTTGAATTACTTGAATTAGGAGAAGAATTATTTTTTGAAGTTAAAGGAGATTTTAATGCAGATTATTATTCTGAACAAATTTCTTTGTTAGAAAATTCTTATGCTTTTCCTTATAATGATTCTTTAATAGGACAAACAAATATTGAAGACAAAGAATTTGTTAAAAATTTATTTGAAGATTTTGAATTAGAATTGAATAGAGCTGGAAAAATTTTTGTTGAAGATGTTTTTGTTGAAGAATTAGATGAAACATTTTCTTTTAATGATGAAATAGAAATTCAAATTTCTGATGAAAAAACAGTTGGAGAAATTATTAATGTTGAACTAACAATTTCAAAAACAAGAAAAACATTAGGAATTGCTGGTTCAAAAGAAATAAAATAAAAAATTTTATTCAGATAATGCTTTGATTGCTTTTGCTATGTCCCCATCATTATTTTCTAATGCTTTTTTAGCATTTTCTTTTGTTGTTTTTGCCTGCTCTGCAACCATTTCAATGTCTTCCTCTGGAATAATTGATTCTTCTTTAGGATTACCAATAACAGTATAAGTTTTTTGACCTTGCATTTCCATTAATTGTACTTGTGGGCTATCAAAAATAAACTTTGTTCCATCTTCTAAAAGAATTTCTACTTTTTTTGCATTTAATTCTTCATTTTTTATTCCTAATTGCTTCATCATTCGACCCATATTTCTTGGGTTCATTCCACCTGGAAACATTCAAAATCACCCTTTATAATAAAATATAATATAATAATGTTTTTAAGCTTCCTCTGCGTCATTATTTTATGAAAAAAGAAACTAATGTTTTTTCTAATATTGAATCCTTCAAAAAAAAATTTTCAAAGATTCCAAAAGGAGAAAGATTAGAAGCATTAAAAGTTTATTTTAATTCAAATGGAGTAATAAGAGCATATACTTCTGAAAAAGATTGGCCTAAATTAACATATCCTAATTATTTTGTTTTAGAAAAAAAATTAAATGAATTGAAAAGCAAGAGAAATTTATTTGAAAAAAATCTTGCTTCTTGGGAAAAAAAATATTCTCAAGCAGAAAATTATCACAGAAATAATCAAATAAAAAAATTAAAAGAACCATTATATTGGAAACACAAAGCAAAAATGATTGTTGACCCAGATTATAGAAAAGATTCTGAACAAGTAAAATTACCAGTTCATTTGGTTAGTGATGACAAATGGAAACCAATGGTAAAAATGTTTGTTAATGACCTAGATTATAGAAAACAATTAGCAGAAACAGTAAGAGAAAGCATTGTTTACAAAAAAGATAAAAAAGTTGCCAAATATGCTGATGAGTTAAAAGATTTTAGAATGAAAACTAGTAACAAACAAGTAGAAGAACTAGAAAAAAAAATTAAAAAAATAGAAGAGTTAGAAAAATCTTTAAAAGAAATACAAAAATGGGCAAAAGAATAAAATTTATTTTTTATGAAAAGAAGAATTCCAAAAAATAGAACAATAATACGTTTTTTAAGAGGAATAAAAATTGTTAAAAATTTTTCTATTAGAGAAAAAGTAATTGCTTCTACACTACTTGGACAATATAATAGTGGAAGAGAAAAAAATTATTATTTGTATGGAAAAAAATTTTCCGAATCATTTCCAGAAAAAATAATAGTTTTTAATAAAAATAAATACAAGATTAGTTGTGTTAACTCTCTTTTTGAAGGACAAAAAGAAATTCAATTAGAACAATTCTTTGATAAAAAAACTTCAATAAAAACAGCTAGATTGTGTATTGGTTTTGAAAAAAATACATTAGTAATTGAATCAATACAAGGAACCAGAGGATTAAATACACATTTAAATAAATTCAGAAGAATAGAAGATAAAAAATCAGGAAAAACAAAAGGAGAACACGCATTTAATTTTTTGTTACAACAAATAGAATCTCATGCAAAAAAACAAGGTTTTAAAGAAGTTAAAATTAGAGTTCCTGAAAGCCTTTACTCTTATTGGTTTCCAAATTTAGAAAAAGTTGGCTTAAATCAAAAACAAATACAAACTAAAATGAAAATACTTTACGAAAAAGTAGCTACTTCTTGTAAATATGTTAGAAAAGGAAATTTTTTTGTAAAAAAAATATAATTTTAAAAAATAATTATCATCGGCACGGAACCCCCAAATCGTTTATAAATAAAAAAAATAACTAATTGTTCAGTTTGAATTGGTAGGTTCTTTTAGAACCTTCCTTAAAATAATTGAGGTGGAAGAATGGTTGAAAGTAAATTAATAAGATTTTTAGAAGGTAGTCCAAAAAAAGTTGATTTTTCTTATATTTGGTGGTAAAATGATTAATAAAAAAAATAAAAAATTTGTTAAAATTAGTTTTCCAAGACAAATAAATGATTTGAATTTTGTTGAAAAATTACATATTTTTGTTCAATTTAATATTGTTGATGATAATATTTATTAGGAGGTGAAAAAAATGGAACCAGTAAAAAAAATAAAAGTTGGTGGAATAGAAGTTGCTGTTTGGAAGAATAGTAGTAAAGAAGGAAATGAATTTTTTACAACTACAATGGAAAGAAATTATAAAATTGAAGATGATTGGAAAAAAACAAATTCTTTAAGAAATAATGATTTACCAAAAGCAATCTTAGCATTGCAAAAAGCATTTGAATTTGTAACAATGAAAGAATAAAATTATTTGGAGCGTGAAAAAATGCCTACATTCAAGGTTAATATTAATTTAAGCAATATTAAAAAGATAAAAGAAATAGCAAAAAATGCTTATGGAGACGATAGTGATTATAGTATTTCTATTTTATTAAACAGATATTTAGAAGGAATAAATTAAAAGCAAATATAAAAGATATAATTATATAATTAATTATATAATTTTATTTTATGGTTCAAATAGTTTTATCTTTGAGTAAAGAAAAGGAAAAAGAATTGAGGCAATTAGCAATGGAAAAATATGATGGAAAAAAAGGTTCTCTTTCAAAAATTGTTGAAGAAGGAATTGATTTAGTAAAATCCAAAAAAGATAAAGGAGAAGCTGATAAAGATTTTTGGGAGATGGTGAATAATGCAAAAGATTTGGGAAAAATTAAGTTTGACAGACAAGAAGCAAATTATAGAAGAATTTTTCCTTGATACGAACATGCTAATTTATTTGATTAACATTAATGAAGAAGAAAAACACAATAGAATTTCTGATTTTATTAAAAACAAAAAAATAATTATATCAATCCAAAATTTAAAAGAATTTTCTAATGTCATGTTTAACAAAACAAATTTAAGTAGTGAAGATATTAGAGAAAAAATTATTTTTTTTGGAAGAAAATTTATTTTGGTTCCAGAACTACCAACCGACATAATAACTGCAATTGAATTAACAAAAAATAGAAAAACTTTTTATGATGCTTTAATAATAGCAACCATGATGAGAAACAATATAACAAATATAATAACTGAAAATGAAAAAGATTTTGGAGAATTTGAGGGAATAAAAACAATTAACCCATTCAAATAAAATCATTTTAATTTTCTTGATTTTGCAACAGCATTTCTTAACCTTTCCCTAAAAATGTTTTTTTCACGATTAGACAAATTAGAATCCACTATTTGTTGTTCTATTTCAAAAACCCATTCTTTTTTCAAAGATTTGAGTAATGAAATTTTGTTAATAGCAGAACTAATAACCATTAAATCAGGCTTAATTTTTTTTAAAGGTTCCTGTAATGGTCTTTTCCTAAAAAATTTGCTTATTCTAGGCACAACATATTTAAGCATTTCAAGTACTTAATTTTTTTGGTATTAATGATTACAATAGTTTATTTGGTTGCTGGTTTGTCAAGCAGATTTAATGGAAAAATAAAGCAATTTGCCAGAATAGGGCCAAATAATGAAACATTAATAGAATTGTCAATGCTACAAGCAAAAAAAGCTGGTTTTGAAAAAATTGTTTTTGTTGTTGGAGAAAAAACCGAGATTCCTTTTAAAAAAAAATTTGGAAATAATTTTGAAGGGATACCAATTTTTTATGCTGAACAAAAGTTTGACAAAGAAACGAGGGACAAACCTTTTGGAACAGTTGATGCATTAGTTTCAGCAATTAACATTGTTAAAGAAAATTTTGTTGTTTGTAATGGAGATGATTTGTATGGAGAAAAATCTTTAAAAATTGCAAAAGAATTTTTAGAAAAAAATGATGGAAAGGGTTGTTGTATTGGGTTTGAATTAGGAAAAGTAATTCCAGAAACAGGAAAAACGAACAGAGGCATTTTTGAAATTGATAAAAAAAATAATATATTAGGAATAAAAGAGTTTTTTGACATTGAAAAAAATAATTTGGAAGAAAAAAATTTAACCAAAAAAACATTATGTAGCATGAACTTGTTTGGTTTACCAAAAAATGCTTTACAATTACTTGAAAAAAAACTTTACAATTTTAAAAAAAATAATAAAAATAATAGAAAAATAGAATGTTTGTTACCCGTTGAACTTGGAGAACTATTAAGAGAAAAAAAATTAGAATTAAAATTGTTATCAACTAATGACGATTGGTTTGGAGTTACTAATCCAGAAGACGAAGAAATAATAAGAGAAAAAATAAGAAAATTAAATTAAAATTTAATATGATTAATTGTTTTCTCGGCACAACACCTTGCAAAAGAATTAAAACCCAATTAACAATTTTTTAATTATGAATACTGTTGAAAAAGTTATTCAATCAAATGGTTTTAAAGATTTTAATCCAGTTCAAAAAAAGGTTATTGAAAAAGGTTTTGAAAAAAACATTGTTGTTTCTTCACCAACAGCTAGTGGAAAAACAATTATTGCTGAATTATTCATGATTGATAATGTTTATAACAAAAAAAAGAAGGTTATTTACACTTGCCCTTTGCGAGCATTAGCATCAGAACATTATAATGATTTCAAAAAAAAGTATCCTGAAATAAAATTTGCTCTGTCTACAGGAGACCTAGATTCTAATAGTTCGTATTTAAAAAAATTTGATGTTATTTTGACAACTTATGAAAAATTATTAAGTCTTCAAAGACACAAAGCGGAATGGTTGAATAATATTGGTTGTTTAATTGTTGATGAAATTCATGAATTAGATAGTAGTAGGGGGCCAACATTAGAAATAGGCCTTACACAACTAAGAAATTTTAAAAAAGATTTGATAATAGTTGGTTTGAGCGCAACTATTAGTAATGCTAGAGAATTAGCTGAGTGGTTACAAGCAGAATTAATTGAAAGTAATTTTAGGCCAACTAAATTATTAGAAGGAATTTGTTTAGAAAAAAATATAGAATATAATAATGATAGTATTGATGAAAATAGTGTTGAAGAATTAGTTGAAAAAAATGTTTTTGAAAAACAATTCTTATTTTTTTTAAATTCTAGAAAAAGAGCAGAGGGCCAGGCAAAAAAAATTTCAAAAGAACTAAAAAATTTTTTAAAAGAAAGAGAAAAAAAAGAATTGGAAAAAATAAGTGAAAAAATATTGAATGTTTTAGAACAACCAACCGAACAATGTTTTTCTCTGTCACAATGCATAAAAAATGGTGTTGGATTTCATCACGCAGGACTATTACAAAAACAAAGAGAATTAGTTGAACAAAATTTTAGAAATGGTTTAATAAAAATTATTTGTTCGACAACAACATTGTGTATCGTTCCCGAAACTGAACTTTGGCAAGGAACAACAAAAATACAAGTTCAAAAGTTTAGTCATAACAATTCAAGAATTTTGGCATTAAAAAATGGAAAAACTATTAGTGTGCGCCCACAACAAGTTGTTAAAAATTATAGTAACCAAAAAATAATTGAAATCGAATCAAATAGTGGACATAAAATTAGAGTAACAAGTAACCATAAAATGTTAATTAAAAGAAATAATGAAAAATTAATTATTACTGCAAACAAAATTAAAAAATCTGATAAAATTGCAACTGTGGGCAAATTATGGAAGGCGCGTCCAAAAAAATATAAAATTAATTTTTTTACAATTGACAATGAGTATACTAACAAATTAATAAATCCACAAATAGCTTATTTTATTGGGATAATGCTTGGTGATGGCCATTCAGGTGCAACAAAACAAGGTAATAAAATAATTTATAAAAGTAATCCTTCAATAATTAGCGAAGACAATGAAATATTTGTTGAAACTATAAAAACTTGTAAGTATTTAAATCTTAATTATAAAAGTTGTATCAATACATTTGGAACAAAATATGTTAAATTAACAAAACAAAAATGGGTTAGAGAGTTTTTAGTTAACGTTGGAATTGAAACTGGAGTTAACAAACATATTTGTGAAGAATTAAAACAAATTGGTGTAAAAGAAACTAGGGCTTTATTACAAGGATTATTTGATACTGATGGTTGTGTAGAAAAAAGAGGCCACTTAAGTTTTTCAAATAATTCAATACAACTGATTAAAGATATCCAACAATTATTATTAACATTTGGAATTGTTACAAATTTAAGAAAAAGAAAAGGCTCAAAAATAAAAATTAGCAAAAAAACATATTTTACAAAACCAAACTATGAAATCCTGATTGCACATAAAAAATCAATTATTAATTTTGAAAAAGAAATTGGTTTTAAAATTAAGCGAAAACAGGATGAACTTAAAAAAATTGTTAAAAAATTAAAAAACAATAAACTATACCTTAAATGCAAAAATTGCAACTACAAGATTTATAATGATTTATTTACTGGGCGAACAAAAAACCAAAAAATTTGGGGGCAAAAAAAAATAAAAATAATAAAATTGTTGGGTAAAGAAAAAAAAATGTTTTCAAACCAAATTGAAAAAAAACTTGGTTTTAAACCATATCATGGAGAAAAAAGACTAGACCACCATTTTGAATTAATAAAAAGGACTAAAAAAGGAAATCGGGTTCAATGGGAATTGAATGAAATTGGTAAAAAAGTCTATTATAATATAGTACGAAATAAAGAAACAATAATTCACAACTATTCGAATTGCCCAATCTGTAAAAAAATCATTGTAAAAAAATTAAAAAAAGGTTGGCGCAACAATGATTTTGAAAAAGATATTTATTGGGATTTTGTTAAAAAAATAGGCACTATTAGCAAAAATTATTCTTTTGTTTATGATGTTTCATTATCAAACAAAAATACAGACAATTTGTTTGTTGCAAATGGTTTTATTATTCATAATTCAGCCGGTATCAACACACCAGCAGATTATGTGATCATACCCTCGCTTTATAGATATTCTTCAAGAGGTATGGAATTAATACCAATTAGAGAATACAAACAATGTGCTGGAAGAAGCGGTAGACCAAAATTTTCTTTAGAAGGAAAGAGTATTATTATTGCTAATAATGAATCACAAAAAGAATTATTTGTTGAAAAATATATTAATGGCGAAATAGAACCAATAATTTCAAATCTTGGTTCTGAATCAACATTAAGAACACATGTTCTTGGTTTAATTGCAACAAATGATTTGTTTGATGATAAGAGTGTTTGGAATTTTTTTGAAAAAACTTTGTTTGCAAAACAAAATGGATCTATTTTTGAAATTTATGAAAAAATATTAATAATAATAGATAATTTGATAGAAATGAATTTTGTAGAAAAAAACAAAAATTATTTTTCTTGTACAAAAATGGGTAAGAGAGTAAGTGATTTATTTTTGGACCCAAAAAGTGCTTTTGAATTAATAAACGCTTTAAAAAATGAAAAAAATTTTGATGATATCACTTATCTTTTTGCTTGGGCAAATTGTTCTGAACTTGACCCAAAAATAAGCATTCCAAAAAAAATAAACAAAATTATTTTAGAAGAATTTAATTCAACAATTTCAAAATTACCTTTTAAAAAAGAAAAATTGTTATTTGATAATAATTCTTTAGAAACTTTTTTTTACGCTTTTTTATTAGAAAAATGGATTAATGAATTTTCTGAACAAAAATTATTTGAAGATTTTGGTCTAGCACCAGGAACTCTTTTTGGAAAAAATAGAATTATTGACTGGCTCTCATATTCTACCATTGAATTATCAAAAGTTCTTGGAATTGAAAGGCATTTTATTCCAGCAAAAAAATTGAATAAAAGAATAAAGTATGGTGTTAAGGAAGAATTATTGGGATTAGTTGAATTGAAAGGAATTGGTAGGGTTAGAGCTAGAAAATTATTTAGAATTGGAGTAAAAAAACCAAGCGATATTAAAAAAAATATTATAAAAATAGAATCATTGCTTGGAAAAAAAATAACTTTGGATTTGAAAAAACAATTAAAAATATTATAAAAATAAAAAGACATTTTTATAAAAAAAAACTTTAAAAAAAGAATATTACAAAACTTTCAATATTAAATGATTAAGTCAAAATGAGTTAAACTAATCCAAATTTGTTTCCCAAAAAGTTTATTAATAAACAATACATTTCATATTATAAGCATTTTATTATTAGTGGTTACATGCCTAGGGGAGAAAATATACTTGATAGAATTGTTCAAAAATTCAAAAATTTTTACTATTTTTTCGAAGATAAATGGTATAATATGCTTGACAAAATTGAGCCAAAAATACCAGTTTACAAAATAATTGATCCTATTGATAATGTAATACCAAGTTTTGTATTGTTCTTATTAGTATTATTCTTTATCATAATATTATTAGGTTATTTTATTCAATTTACTTCTCCTTTTGAATTAACTTTCACGGTTTATGATTCAACTGATAATACTTTGTTGTCTGGTGTTGCAATAAATGGTTTTGTAAATGACCAAGAAATAACTGTTATTACTGCTAATGATGGAAAAGCTATTTCAGAGGTACAAGGATTAGGAAAAAATATTTATGCATTGTTTTTTGGAATGCTTTTTGGAAGGAGAGATGATTTTGAAGGATATATTAATGCTAAAAAAACAGGTTATGAAAGCGAACAGCTTCAACTGGAATCAGGAGTTCTCGAAAAAGAAATTTTTTTACAACCAATTCCTATTGACCCACCAGTAGTTTATGGATCCGTTACAGTAAGATTGATTGATTCATCAAATAATTCTTTAATAAAAGATAATGATCAAGCATATATAAAATTTAGTTGTAAAAATAGTTCTGTTTCAAAAACTGTTAATGATAGTGCTGATGGTGCGAGGGATGGACTAGTTAAATTAAATGAAACTAATTGTGATTTTTTAATTGAGGAAGCAGGAGCTGCAGGTTATGAAAAAAATAATTCTTCTAGAAATCCTTCACCTGATTCAACAATTGATATTATTTTAGATAAAATTCCAACAAAAGAAGGAACAGCAATCATTTTTGTTAGCGAAAAAGGTAGTAATGAGAGCAAACCAATTTCTGGGCTCAGGGTTAATTTTTCAGGAGAAGGTTTTAATGAGACTGCGATGACAGTTAGTAATGGTTTTGCGACAAAAACATTAGAAGAAGGAACTTATACTATAACAATTAATGATCCAGAAAATAACTATTACCCTTTGACTTCAGATAATAATGTGAAAATACAAATTTCTGTTGGAAAGACAACCGAAGCATCAATAGAATTAGAATTAATACCCGAAGATAAGAAAAGAAAAGCATTTATAAAAATAGTAGATAATGATGGTCCTGTTCCTGGAGCAACTGTTAATTTTTACATTGCTAGAACAGACGGAAATATATTTCTTGGTTATGAGAGTGATGGTACCCCAATACCACAAATTTTTTCTGGAACAACTGATTCTAATGGTTTGTTAGAAGCAAAACAATTTAGTGTTGAACATGTTGGAAGAGTTATTGGGGTCATAAAAAAACAAGGATATAATACAAAAATTTTTGTTCCAACATTAATAGATTATAACAACAGTAGTTATGAAATAATAGAAGTTAGAAAGACTACTGAAACAAATAGTTCTAAGGCATTAGTAAGCGTAACTGTTGGAGAAAATAATGCTTTAATTCCAGGCATAAAAACTTTTTTGTGGCAAGAAATAATTGAAAGAGAATTTACTTTTGTTGGTTTAGTTGATACAAAAGATACAAATTCTGCAGGAATGAGTTTTTATAACGCATTAACTCCCGGAAAATTTTTTGCAAGAGCAAATTACAGAACAACAATTGCTGATAGTAACAAACAAATTGTTTCAGAAGGAGAAACGGGATTTTTTAATATTCATATAAACACAAATGTAGCAAAAATTGAAATTGTTTTAAAAAATTTTAATAATAAACAAATAATTCCAAGTCAAAGCCAAGCAATAGTTAAATTATATGAAACTAGAAATAACATTTTGATTTTTAAAGAAAATATGATTTTTTCACAAGACAGTTTTTCTAGTAATTATGTTGGTTTAGAAGAAAGTTTTTTTATTACAGTAAGTTTGAATGGTTTTAGAGAAGATTTTTTAGAAATTAATAATGGGGCATTAGTTAAAGGAACTAATAAATTTTATGTTTATTTAATAAGAGGTTTAGATAGAACCCCTTGTTTGAGTTGTGATTATAATAATGGTTATGAATGCTTGGTTAATGAGAACGAAGAATTTGTTTGTGTAAAACCCTTTGATAATGGAAGAGAAATATGCAATGATGATACTAATTGTGAAGATGAAAGAAACCCCATTTGTCCAGATGGAAAGTTTGTTTGGAATCAAGATCAAAATGGTTTAGAATGTGCTGTTGAATGTAATGGTTCTTGGGCAAAATATGATAATATTTTTGTTTGTTATCAAAAGAATTTTCCACACAGCCCAGACGGTAGAGC
>JAQVAR010000076.1 GCA_028690725.1 Candidatus Iainarchaeum sp. | reverse complement strand
AACAAGAAAGAACTTATTATAAGAGTAAAAAAAGAGTGTTTGGTGTCAAAATGGATACAAAAGAAAATGATGACGTTTTTTTAAATGAATTAAAAAAATTAACAAAAAAAACAATACAAGAAGACTCTTTTGATAAATTAAAAGATTTGACAAAAAAGAAAATAATTAATGAAAATGGAATAGAAATAAAAGAAAATATCTCAAAAAAAAATTATTTAAACAAAAATGAAGTAGAAAAAATTGAAGAAAAAAAAGAGGATGAAAAAGAATTAGAAACAAAAGCAAAAAAAAGTTTTTTTGAAAAAAAAGAAGAAAAAAAATTTTCGTGGGAAAAAAATAATCAATTACCAGCAAAAACAGAACCTTTTGAAGAATATAAAATGGTGGATGAAAAAATTTTCAAAAATTTTAATAATATTAAAGAAAAATTTGAAAACGAAAAAAAAGATTTAGAAAAATTTGATTGGGAAAAAAGAAAAAAAATAGAAGAACCATTACCAGAAGATTTTGAAATAAAAAAAACAAATTATGATTGGTTAAAAAATCAAATAGGGCCAAATTTTGAAAAAAATGAAAATGAACAAAAAAAAGAATTTTTATGGGAAAAATATGATAAAATAGAAGAACCAAAAATAGAAAATTTTATTATAAGAGAAAATGAAAACAATTATTTTGAACAAGAGAACCAAAAACCAATTGAATTTAATTGGTTGAAAAGAAAAAAAATAGAAGAACCAAAAATAGAAGATTTTAACATAAGAGAAGATATTGAAAAAAAAGACTTTGAAGAAAAAATAGTTGGCCCAAAATGGAAACAAAAAGTTGTTGAAGAAAAAACAACAAAAAATTTGAAAAAAGAAGATGATTCTGAAATCAAAAAAGAAGAAGTGAAAAAAATAAAATGGGGTCAAAAAAAACAAAATATTGAAAAAGGAACATGGAAAACAAGCAAGAAAAGTGTTGAAAAAAAAGATTTAGAAAAATTAAAAACTCCCATTGATGAAATGTTTGAAATTCTAGAACAATACAAAATTACTTTTTTAGAAAATATTGCAAAAGCAACAAAAATGGAGTATTATAGTTTAGAACAAATTGCTAAAATGTTTGAAGATTATGGAATAGTAGATTTAAAATATTCTACAAGTTTGAAAGCAAAAGCAAAAATTTCTTTGAAAAAAGAAGTTGTTTCAAAAATAAAAGAAATCCCAAGCGGAGAAATAATGAGTGAATATGAAATAGAAGTAGATAATGTTCCAGCAAAAATAAAAATAATAATGTTAAAAGAAGAAGCAAGACCCTTATACGCAATAGAAATGCCATCAATAGGAAAATACACTAAAAAATTTCTTGATTTTATTAAAACAGAAATTGCTGAATCAATGCCAATTGAATTAGACGAAATATTGGACCCAAAAAAAGCAAAAGTATTAAAGAAAAGGTTTTTTGAAGAATCACAAAAACAATTAAAAAAATATTTTTCAACAAGCACAAAAGAAACATTAGATATTTTGAGTGGAACTATTTTACACGAAATGTATGGCTTGGGGGAAATAGAAGTAATACTTGGAGATGATATGTTAGAAGAAGTTGCAATAAATTCTTCAAAAACACCAATTGCAATATATCATAGAATTCATGGTTGGATGAAAACAAATCTTTTACCAGGAACAGAAGAAGAAATAATGAATTATGCTTCACAAATAGGAAGAAAAGTTGGAAGAGAGATAACAGTATTAAATCCTATTTTGGATGCACACTTATTATCAGGAGACAGAGTAAACGCAACATTATTCCCAATATCAGCAGAAGGAAATACATTAACAATAAGAAGGTTTGCAAGAAAACCTTGGACATTAATTGATTTCATTGGAAAAGCACACACAATGTCAAGCGAAATGGCAGCATTATTATGGTTAGCAATGCAATACGAAATGAACATAATGATTTCTGGAGGAACAGCATCAGGAAAAACATCTACTTTGAATACATTATTAGCATTAGTTCCATCATATCACAGAATAGTATCAATAGAAGATGTAAGAGAAATAATACTACCAATTTATTTGACTTGGAATTGGATACCAATGATAACAAGATCTGCTAACCCAGAAGGATTAGGAGAAGTAACAATGTTAGAATGTATGATTTCTTCTTTAAGAATGCGACCCGATAGAATAATAGTTGGAGAAGTGAGAAGAAAAAGAGAAGCAGAAGTAATGATGGAAGCAATCGAAAC
Source organism: Candidatus Iainarchaeum sp. (assembly GCA_028690725.1). Lineage (GTDB taxonomy): Archaea > Iainarchaeota > Iainarchaeia > Iainarchaeales > JAAZKV01 > JABIDZ01. The sequence continues at coordinate 823 of JAQVAR010000076.1, read as the reverse complement.
AGGACACAGTATTTATTCAACAATACACGCTAATTCTGCATACCAAGTATTAAGAAGAATGGCAGAACCACCAATGAGTATCCCAGTAATGCAAATAGAATTAATTGATTTAATAGTAGTACAATTTCGTGATAGAAAAACAAACAAAAGAAGAACATATGAAATATCAGAAATAGAACAAACCAGTACCGGAAAAGGATTACAAATAAACACCATTTACAAATGGGTTCCAAGAAATGATTCTTGGGAACAATTAAACAAACCAACAAAATTATTAACAACATTAAATCAGCACACAGGTTTAACAGAAGACGAAATAAATAAAGAATTATTAGAAAGAAAAAAAATATTGGATTGGATGCAAAACCAAAATATTACTGAATTAAATCAAATTGGTTACATAGTAAAATTATTTTATTCTAACCCAGAAAAAGTAAAAAAAATGGCAATGGAAAAAATTAGCAAAGAACAAATAGACGGGTTGATTAAATGAAAGAAAAAAATCCAATAATGTTATTATTCCCATTAGAAAAAGCCAAACACGTAGACGAAGGAGTATTATCAATAGGAAGAACAATATCAAAAATAATTTATTCCCTAGAATATGATTTAAAAAAATCAGAAATAAATATTAGCCCAGAAAGATATGCTTTTGCATCATTTGTATCAGCAATAATTTATGGAATAATGTTTTTGTTTATTGGGATGGCGTTCGGAGTAATACTTACAAGAGGATTCAATAACGAAGTAATAACAATAATGATTTTGGCAGGAATAATAAGATTTTTTTCAATGTTAATATTCCATTTAATTTATCCAAAAA
>JAQVAR010000075.1 GCA_028690725.1 Candidatus Iainarchaeum sp. | reverse complement strand
TTATTTCCATTTATACCACTAAAGACTGTTATGTTTTAGTTTATAAGCCCTTTTCAACTTTCATGCCAGGCAAAAACTCTTTTGTGTGGGAGAAAAAGAATTCTTACAATTCTCTATTTAATAAGCATTCATTTAATTAATAGTTATTTAGTTAGAAAAACGAATTGGTAGTGTTGTTTTTATGATAAAAAGCAAACCATTATTATTTATTTAATTATTTTTTTATATGTTATATAATACTTATTCTAATTTTTTTTATATTTTTTCTAATTTGTTTACCAATTTCTTCTAATTCTTCTTTTTTAATAGGTTTTTGTAAATGAGGGTCAAGAGAATCTCCTATATTTATTGGTATTAAATGAATATGGGCATGTCTAACAAAAAAACCTTCTACTACTAAACCAACTTTCTCTGTTTTTAAAACTTTTTTTAATAAGAAACTAATTTTTTTTGCCATTAAAAAATAATCTGTTAATTCATTATCTTTTATATCAAAAATATAATCTGTGTGTTTTTTAGGAATTAATAACGTGTGACCTTTATACATTGGATTAATATCAAGAAAAGCAAGATATTTTTCATTTTCAAAAATTTTTTCACAAGGAATTTCTCCCTTAATAATTTTACAAAAAACACATTCTTTCATAAAATCACTCTTTGTAATATTTCCAATTAACATATTGTACTAGTAAAGCAAAAATATCAATACTAAAACAAATTATTCCAACTAATATTAAAATAATTTGTATAAAAAAAAACAGTGGCACAAATAAAACAGCATAAAAAGCAGTTAAACCAATTAACAAAAAGGGAATGAATAATAACAAAAATTCTAAGTTTCCGTGCATAATTAATTCCTGCCACAAATCTCTTTTAAAACATTCTAAAAACAAAAATATTTTTTTGAATATGCTTTTACTTTATTTTTTTTAATATTTTTTCAATAATTTTTCTAGCTATTTTTTCATCATTAATTCCTCTTGCAAGTATTTTTCCACTTCTAAAAATAGAAATTGTTAAATCATCTTCTTTAATAATTAATAATATTTTTGATTTTACTTCAACATTATTTATTTTTTTAGAAATTTTTTCTAAATCTAAAATAGTTTTTTGTTTAGGCATAAATTCAAAACTAGTTTTGCTTGAACAAGGGTTTCCAACAAAATTATCCAAATCCATATTTTAGAAAGATACAAAACAATTTAAAAACAAAATTTTTTCCTAATTATTTTTTTAGAATTTTAATACTTTTTTACAAAAAAATATTTTCACAAACCTATTAAAACTAAAATAAATTTTTGCCTCAGAGTTGGATTAAATCATCACACTAATGTCAGTAGGGATTTACTTCATCACAGGCATTTAATCAATAGGGATTTATATTTTTAAATAAGTCTTTTTTGAATAATTCCTCTACTGGTTCAAATTTCTTTTTAGATAATATTTCATTTTCAAAGAATTTTTTATTTTTCCAAAATACTTTGTAAGCTTTAGCAGTAGACTTACTTTTGATTATTCTATATTTTTCGCCAATGATTTCAATAGCACAACAATTGTCAAGAGCAATCGCAACACCTTTTGTTTTTATCATCATTTCCTTTAAAGCGGGTTTCCTTTCTTTTTCAGCATCATAATGTGGACAAAGCGCAGCACAAAAATAATCAAGCCCTCTAACTTTTATTAATTTACCAGTTTCTTTTAGTTTTGAATCTGAATTCCCAAATTTAAACCAACAAATGGCTCCTGCACTTAGGCCAGACAAAACAATTCCTTTTTTATGTGCGGCTTTTAATGCTTTGTCAACACCTTTTTTCTTCCAGATATGAATCATCTTCATCGTGTTTCCACCGCCAACATAAATTATGTCTGTATTTAAGATTTTTTTCATAATTTGTTTTTTTGAAACATTTGTATTAATTAGATAAAGAACATCAACTTTACAGCCCAATTTTGAAAAATGTTTTTTAACAACTTCAAAATAACCTTGCGAATCAGAACTTGCAGTAGGGAGAAAAAGTAGGATTGGATTTTTCTTGTGAGTTTGTAAGATTATTTCTTTGTCAATTTTTGTAGTCTCAACAGGAAATCCTTGGCGTCCAATCTCTCCGCCTCCAATCGCAATAATCTTTCTCATGAACAAAAATTAGATTCAAACTTTTTATAAATCCCTATAAGGTTTCAAAGCAATAATAATTTTTTCAATAATTCTTCAAACTCTTCTTTAGTTAATCCAATATCTTTTTTGAATATTTTGTTTAATAATCCTTTTCCGATTGGTTCCGAGCCATGAATTGGAACAGAAGTTTTTCTACCATCTTTATGAACAAATCTGTGGTGGCTTCCAGTCACATGTGTTTCATAAAAATCAAGTTTTTCAAGGGCTTTTATAATTTTTTTTGGTTTGATATTTTTAGGCATTTAACTCAACCATCTGTATTCCAACAAACTTATTTTTAGATGGTTTTGTATCTTGTTCACAAAGTGTAATAACTTCTTTTACTCTCTTAATTAATTCATCCATTGTTTTTGCTTGAGTGTGACATCCTTCAAGTTCTGGTACATCAGCAACTAAAAAACCATCTTCATCTCTTTCAATAACAACACTATATTGTTTTCCCATAAAAATCACTAATTAATTAATAATCAAAACAACATAAAAAACTATCTAAAATTAGGAAATTTTTTTATAAATCCTTATAAGGGTTGCAGGGATTTACTTCATCACGGGCCAAGGAATTGTGAATAAAGAATTTTTTAAATTAAACTTAAATTATTAGAAATAATTATTTTTCTGCAAGTGCAGTAATTTCCTAAGTGACATATTGCAATTTTCGAAGCAACAAAATTAATGTTTAGTTTTTTATTTTCTATTTTTGAAGTTGCTGCTAAAGTAATGTGTGGATAAAAATTTTCAAAACTTGATTTTTTATAATTATTAATCCAAAGTAATGTTTTTTCAACAACCGTTGGTGGAGAAAAACACATAGCTAGCTTTGCATCATAAGACAAATAAGGAGCTAATTTTGTCATTACTTCTTCGTGTAAATTTTGAATTTCTTTGTTTTTTTGGATTT
>JAQVAR010000074.1 GCA_028690725.1 Candidatus Iainarchaeum sp. | reverse complement strand
ACAATCTTGTGGGCATGATCCTGTTTGTTTTTCCATGTCATCACATATTTCGTCTCCGCACAAGCATTGTTGTAAGCATTGTTGTGGATTTTTTCCTGATTGAATGCATGTTTCAATACATTCTTGGGTTGAATTATTTGTTTGTGTTGTATTACAATCTTGTGGGCATGTTTCCATTTGTTTTTCTATATCATCACATATTCCGTCTCCACAATACCCTTGTGGTGATGGTGTTTCTCCTTCACAATCTTGTGGGCATGTTCCCATTTGTTTTTCTATATTATCACATATTCCGTCCCCACATTTATTCGTATTATTTTGACCATTACTATTCATACAAATCTTGTCCCAAATTTTTTCATTTTCTTCAACAATATTATCATAAATGCTAAATTCTTTTATTGAAACTAAATTTGGTTCTTCATTATATTTTTCGCTCCAGATTTTTGCAACACTATCATAATCAGCATAAATTACTTTTCCTGATTCTACAAGGGGTTCATATTCCTTCAAAACTTTTTCAATATCCTCATAAGTGGTCTCAATCATAGTATCACGAAAATGAACAGAAGTAGTATAAATTTTTTCACTAGGTAATTCTCCAGAATCTATTTTTGATAATAATTCAATAACGTATTCTGCACCATCATATAATATTTTTGTTCCACCACTATTTGTTCCCCCAATTAAAGTTTTTGTGTGTGAGTATCCTTGTCCAATAGTAATAAATTTTCCATTAGGATCATGTTCAAAAAAATCTCCGTTAACATCTGGTCTCCAAACACCAGTAGTCCAACTGTCAAAAGTATGTCCGTTATTTGCGGGTTGTACTAAAATATCTACTTTCCAAGTATAATCATAAACGTTCCCATTTATTGTTCCGTCAAAATTAATACTAGATTCTTCCATATAATCAACTTGTGAAAAAGACATTGGTATATTTGGGTCAGCACATTCATAAATTCTAAATCCACCAAGAATGCCAGATGGCTCAATACCTGCTTTTTTTATTTCGTAAGCAATATCAGCATAACTATAATTTGAAGGGTGTCTGTGTGGGTCAATTATTACATCCATGTCCTCACTCATCCATTTCAAAATATTTTTTCCATTAGTATTATCAAGCAATTCTCCAGTCTCCCATTTTTGCATTGCTTGAACAACAATATAATCTGTTTCCCAATTAAGTTTTATGCCATATGAATGTAATAATTTTATTTTTTCTACAAGATCTTCTCTATATAAAACATATTTTTGTTCATCTTTAATTAATGAATCCCAATAACCTTCTTTTTCGTTGTGTGAAAACCAAGTAACATATACAATTCCAGAATTATTTGTTTTATTAGTACAATTTTTTGAACAACAGTATTGTGTGTCGCTTGCGTTTAACCATTCTCCAGAACAAGTTTGATTGTCTAGACAAATAATTCCTTCTTGTTCGGAACAAGTTAGATTTGTTGGTTTGTAAATACATGTTTTTGTTATTTCATCATATTGTCCTATTGTACAAATATTTGTTATTGGTGGGTTATATTCGCAAGTATTATTTGTTGGATTATATATTCCTTTTGAACAGATTATTTGAACTTGTGGATTAAAAATACATTTTTGTATTTGAGAATCATAATTTCCTTGTTCACAATTTATTTGTATTTCTGGATTGAAAATACATTTTTTTGTATTTGGGTCATATTCTCCTTGTTCACAAAGTTGGTTTGAGTCAGGTAAAATTAAACATTTTTTAGAAATATAGTCATAATTTCCTATATTACAATAATAGTCTATTATTGGTTCAGATTCACATTTATTAGTGTCATTGTTAAGTATACCATTAAAACAAGCAATCTTTACTCCCAAATTTAAAGTTTCTAAATAAGAACAAACAACATTGTTATTGGTTTTGTCAACCCATGCAGTAACTGCTTTTCCAGCATTAGAATCAGTGAAAGTAATTTTATAACTATCATTTAAAGGAATTTGAAAACCACAATTTTGGATAATTTCTTCTTTTATATCTTCAATTTCATTAGCATTAAACAAAACTATTTTTGGTTCAGAAAAACCATATTCTAATAAAAAATCTCTAACAATAGGATCTTTTTTAGAAATTGTAATATGGTCCATTTGAGTGCAACCAAAAAAAAAGAAGAAAAACAATATTAAAAGAAAACAAAAAAACAATTTTCGCATGTTAAGTAAATAACTTTACTTATTTATAATTATTTGTTAACAAGCAAAAGAAGTTATTAATATTAAATTTTTAATTTTTGCTTAAAAAAAGTATTATTTTCCTAAGTTCATTGTTATTTTTGATGATTTTAATTTAAATTGGTAAGTGCGTGGGGTTGTGGGGGATCTAACCCCGCAATCCATTTTAAAAAAAGGTATTATATTCCAAATTTTAGTGCAGGTTTTAAATTCAAAAGAATTTAAAAAGTGCATGGGGTTACGGGGAATCGAACCCCGATCTGTTCCTAACTACACTTTCTTTCAAACCTGATTTTTTAACAAAAAAAATTTTGAATACAAAAACGTTATCAAGTCCAAAAAAGGACGAAAATAATGCTTCGTACCAATCAGGCGAAACTGATGCTGGAGGGAACTGTGATACCACTACACTATAACCCCAAACTTTTTATAAAAGTTTAGTAGAATTGACACTTTTAGTGTTTAAAACAATATCGAGTTACCGAATTGTTTCTAAGTTAATTATTGTAAAAGAATATTTAAATTAGTTGTCTTGTCACATTTTTTTTTAAAATGTCAATCAAAAACTTTAAATATTTCAAATACTAAATTAGTTTGTGTTTTATAATGGTTAAAAAAATTGTTAGAAAAATTAAAAAAAATTCTAAAAAAATTGTAGACAAAAATAATAAAAAAGTTGTTAAAAAAAAAGTTGTTGATTTGAATTTAAAAAAATTGGTTAATAGTTTAAATGATAAGCAAAAAAATTATGTTAATCTTTCTCTTTCTAATCCAAAAAATGGTGAATATTTGTTATCAATTTTTCATTTGATTCCAGGAAAAAGATTAAATATTTTGCAAGCAGCTGCTGAGGTGGCTTCAGAAT
>JAQVAR010000013.1 GCA_028690725.1 Candidatus Iainarchaeum sp. | reverse complement strand
TAATGAATGCAATGATAACATCAGTATTAGAAAGAACAAAAGAAATTGGATTAATGAAAGCACTAGGAGCAAGCAACAACAAAATACTAACATTATTCATATTAGAATCAGCCTTCATCGGACTAATCGGAGGAACAATCGGAATAATAATAGGTTTTGGTTTAGCTGAATTAATTGCTTTTATTGGAATTCAAACAGGATTTACTTTAATAGCAGTAAAAAATATTGAAATTATTTTTGGAGCATTAGCATTCTCAATGATCGTTGGAATGTTATCAGGATTTTACCCCGCATTAAAAGCATCAAAATTAGATCCAGTAGAAGCATTAAGATATGAATAATAATGTTGATTAAAATGATTGAAATAATATTACAAGCAATAAAGAATCTTCGAAGAGAAGGACTACGAACTTTTTTAACATTGATTGGAATAGTTATTGGGATAGCAGCAATAGTTAGTCTTATTTCAGTTGGAAACGGTTTAACAAATTATTTTGAAGAACAATTTGAAAGTATTGGCGCGAACTCTGTTTTTGCTGCTCCCGGGGATGCTTTTGATATGAGTGGTGGGACAGCAGTAGAAATTACTCAAAGAGATGTTAGTAATATAAAAGCAATGTCAAATGTTGATAGTGTAATAACAGAATATGCAATGTTGGCTATAACAAAATATGATGGTGAAACTACTGGTGCAATGTTTTTTAGTGTTGATGATGATGGATATGATTTGTTCAATGAACTTGATTATATTGAAATAATTGAAGGAAGAATGGTTGAAAAAAATGAATCAACAGGAATAATGATTGACGAAAGACTTGCAAAAAAAGCTTTTGAAAAAGAAATTAATCTTAGAAATACAATTGAATTAAACGGCGAAAAATATAAAGTAGTTGGAATTTTCAAACTTTCAATTAATATGGGTGGAATAATGGGTGGAGGAGGAATGGCAATGTCAAGTTTGAAAGGTTATTCCAGAATTGGTAATGTTGACAAACCAGTTGAAATAATAATTAGGACTAACAGCATTGATGATGTTGATTTTGTTGCAGAACAAGTAAAAGAATACTTTGAAAAAAAATATGGTGAAAAAAGTGTTACTGTATTAACATTAGAACAAACAACAGAAATGGTTAATGAAATGCTATCATTAATAACATTGGTTCTTGCAGGTATTGCTGGGATAAGTCTTGTTGTTGGAGGAATAGGAATAATGAATGCAATGATAACATCAGTATTAGAAAGAACAAAAGAAATTGGATTAATGAAAGCACTAGGAGCAAGCAACAACAAAATACTAACATTATTCATATTAGAATCAGCCTTCATCGGACTAATAGGCGGAATAATCGGAATAATAATAGGCTTTTTACTAGCAATTTTAATTGGAATAATTGGAACAGAAGCTGGAATGCCATTAAAGATACAATTTGATTTTGGATTATTTGTTGGAGCATTAGCATTCTCAATGATAATAGGAATGTTATCAGGATTTTACCCCGCATTAAAAGCATCAAAAATGGATGCAGTAGAAGCAATGCGATACGAATAAAAAATTCAAAATTATTTTTAAAACAAATTTTTATAAACTTCAAAGTATCCTATTAATATATGTTTTTTAATTCTGAAGATGCACAAGGAACTATTGAATATTTGGTTATAGTTGCTATCATAATTGTGATAGGTTTAGTAGTTGCTAATTTAACAATGAATCTTTTTGACACTCAAAAAATAACATCCAGAAATTTGGGAGAAATATCTGGTTTGAGCGGAATAACCATTATTGATGCAGTCAATGATTATACTGGGACAGGAATTCTAGCATTAAAAAATACTAGCGGAGAAACATTAACAATAAAAAAAATATCAACATCAGAAGGAGAAAATTGGTATGATAAACAATGGATTTCTGGAAACGAAGAACTAATACAAATAGAAGGACTATGCAATTGCGAACAAGGACAACTAGAAAAAAACGTAGAACTAACAATTCATCTAACAACAAAATATGGAATTGAAAAAATAATTATAATAACAACAACAATAAATTGCCAAGAAGAATATATAGTAAACCCAACAAAACCAATTGTTCTACCAGAAGACTCAACCCAACCAACTTTTTCAAACTACCTAGACAATAGCAACACACTACAAGGACACGGAGAAGGAACATTCAATATTATCGTTAATGATACCAACGGAACAGTATTACTAGAAGTTAACGATCAAAATATTTTAGCATTGTTATTATCAGACAATAACTACGAAGCAACACACGAATTTAATCTAAGCGGAAATTACAATTACAAATGGCACTCCTGGGGAAATGGTTCAAGAGAAAACTATGCTAGCTCTGAAACAAAAAATTATATTGTAAGAGAATTAGTTTACACAGTATCTTTTGATAATCAAGGAGCAGATATAAATGCTATTCCTCTTAACAAAAATGTTGTTTGGCCAGAAACAACAATAGATAACTTACCAACCGAACCACAAAAAGAAGATTATTATTTTAGTGGTTGGTACACTCAAATTAATGGAGGAGGAACAGAATTTAATGCAAGCACTATTGTAGACAATAACATTATTGTTTATGCTTATTGGCAAGAAATTCTTTTCGCTGGGGGTAGTGGAACAATAGGAGACCCATACCAAATTGAAACATGGAAACACTTGAACAATATTAGATTAGATTTAAGTGCAAACTATGTTCTAAATAAAGATTTAGATAATATTGTTGAAGGTTATTCAGAATACGGAGAAGATTGGAATCCTATTGGAAACTCTTCAACAGCATTTGATGGTAATTTTGATGGAAATAATCATATTATTACTGGATTAAAAATTAATAAACCAGATTCAGATTACATTGGCTTTTTTGGAAAAACAACAGGAACTATTTCTAACATAAGTTTTTTAGATATAAACGTAGTTGGAAATCAAAAAGTTGGTGGGTTAATTGGATATTCTGCAGGACCAATAAATAATTCTTTTACAACAGGAGATATTACAGGATATTCTTCCGTTGGAGGATTAGTAGGACAATTACATACTGAAACAATTTCTAATAGTGGTTCAACAACAACTATAAACTGTCCAGGTTGGGCTGCAGGAGGATTAGTAGGAGGAATGTATTCTGAAGGAAAGATAATTGATTCTTATGCAACAGGAAACATAAATGCTGTTTGGGCTTCACCTGTTGGGGGATTAGTAGGAACACAATCAGGAGGAATTATTTCAAGGTCATACGCAACAGGAAATGTTAATGGTGGCTTCCAAGTTGGTGGTTTAGTAGGACGCTCTCAAGGAACAATATCTAATTCATATGCTAGAGGAGATGTAAATGGTATTGAGCATGTTGGTGGTTTGGCGGGAGAAATACCAAGTGGTTCAATAATAAATTCATTTGCAATAGGAAATGTTGTTGGTCACAGTCATGATTATCCTACTGGAGGATTGGTTGGAAATGCAACGGCATGGATTTCAAATTCTTTTTCAACAAGCCACGTAATTGGAAACAGCTATTACACTGCAGGATTAATTGGTCATTTTCAAGCATTCGGAACAACAATTACAAACACATATTGGGATACCACATTAAGTGGGCAATCTAATTGTTATATGGTTGATAGTAATAGTGGTTGTACATCAACAACAAATAACGAAGCATATTATTATAACCCTAGTAATTCACCATTAAGTTCATGGACTTGGGGGGTAGATGGTAATTGGACAACACAAGTAAGTGATTATCCAATTCTAACATGGCAAACACAATAAAAAAATATTTTTTTAAAAAAATTATTTTTTAACTAGTTTTGCTTTATTTATTTTTATAAAACCAGTAAAATCATTTTCTAATTTTTTTTCAAAATCAATTAATATTTTTTTTCTAAAAAAAGACGCATCAATTACAAAAGTTTCATATTCTCCGCCTTCACCAGCAATATTTATTCCAAACTTTTTTTCTAAAATAGACAATTCAAGAACATCTTTTTTTGAAATTATTTTTCCAAGCCATTTTTCATTCAAACCATAACAAGCAATCTTAGTAATCATTATTTTAAAATTTTCTTTCAATAAAAAATCTAAATATTTTTTTTGATTAAAATGCCACAACGGAGCAAAGGCTCTTATACCCAAAGCTTCGCAAATATTTTCTATTCTTTCTCTTTGATAATTAGAAAATAATGCTCCCGAACAAACTCCTTCAATACCAAATTCTTTTATAGCTTTTTTAATAGCCTTTTTTAAATCAACTAATTCTTTTTCTTTTTCTCCTTTTGTTTTAATAATAATCAATGGTACCCCAAGTGCTTTTGCTTGTAATCTTGCTAGTTTTATTGTTGGCGTGTGAAACATAAAAGAATCCTTGTTTTTAGATTCAATTGTTATTAAACATTTTATTTCATATCCTTGTTTTTTCATTAATTGCATTGCATAAATAGAATCTTTTCCAGTTGAAAATAATGCTCCAATTGGAATATTATTTTTTGATTTATTCAAAAAACTTTTCTTAACAAAATTTTTTTCCTTTAAATTGTTCAAATAATCAGTTTTTGATTTAAAACTATTTTTTTTTGATAAAAATTCTATTGCTTTGTCAAAATTACTACCATATTGAGCAGCCTTCTTTGGTCTCTCTGCCAATTCTATTGGCAAACCAAGATTAATGGCAATTTCCCTCAAAATTTTTTTGTTTAATCCTGTTTCTGGACAAATTTTTTTTCTTGGTTCTAACGATAATGAAAGAGAAACTAATTCTTTATCTAAAAAAGGAACTCTTAATTCAACTTTGTTAGCCATTGTTATTATATCCTCAAAATACAAATCATTTTCATACATTTTTATTAAGTACGAATAACAATCCTTGTTAATATTATTACTTTCTTTGAATCTATTATACCCGACAAATAATTCATCTGCTCCCAAACCAGAAAAAACTATTTTTTCTTTAATTTTTTTTGTTGCAAAATAAATTGTTGAAGCTATTCCAACTCTTATAGGATCACTTGATTCTATTAAAAAAATTATTTTTGGTAATTCTTTTTCGAATTTTTTTATTGAAACCAAATTTATTTTTATTGGAGAATTCAAATTATAAGAAACTTTTTTTGCAAATTCTAAATCTTTTGGTTCTGAAAAATCTTTTATTCCAGCAAAATAAGAATTAAATCTTAAATTGTTTTTTTGCATTATTTTTCCAATTAATGCGGAATCAATTCCCCCTGATAATAATAAAGCAAATCTTTTTTCTGGAATCCTTTTTGTAACACTCTTAAACAATGCTTTTTCTATTTCAATTGATTGTTCTTTTTTAATAATCTTTTTTATTATTCTTTTTTTTAATTTTAAAGAATTTGTTTTTGTATTATAAAAAATGATTTTTCTAGGATTTAAATGAATTGATTCAAATGGCAAAGCTTTTTTTTCTGAAGCAAAACAAAATTTTTCTTTTTTGTCAAAAAAATAAACTATTGGTTTTACCCCCACAATATCTCTTGCTAAAATAATCTTTTCTTTTTTTTTGGAATAATAAGCTATAGCAAAGTCTCCATCCAATTCTTCTATAATTAAATGAATTTTATTCAAATCAGTTTTATCAAATAATTTTAATAATAATTCAGAGTCATTTTTTGCTCTAATAGAATATTTTTTTGAAAGTTCTTTCCAGTTATATATTTCACAATTTGAAATAAGAATTCCTTTAGAAGAAACAAGAGGTTGTTCTACATAATTAATTGTTGAATGTAAATTATGCCCAAAAACAATTTTTTTATATTTTATTATTTTTGAATAATCTTTGCCACGATTCTTCATTATTTTCAAACCATTTTTCACAATTTCTTCATTATTATAAAAATTTATTGCACCGATAATTGCACACATAACAAACTATTTTAACAAAAACAATTTAAGCTAATTGAATAACACCAATAACAATATTAAGGTAGAAATTATTTGTTTAATTAGCGTGATAAAATGTTCAATGATAAAACTCTTGATTTAAAGGATTTAAATTTATCAATATTAGAAGGTTTTTTTGCTGTAATATTATTATCTGCAAGCATTTCATTCATAATTCCATTTGCTATTTATTTGGGCGCAAACAGTTTAGAAATAGGTTTTTTAACGGCTTTTCCAGCATTGTTTGCAGCATGGTTACAATTATTCTCAATTAGAATAATAGATATTTTTAAAAAAGTAAAAAAAATGGTTATCTTTTTCACTTTAATACAAGCGCTTTTATTCATACCAATAATGTTCTTACCATTTATGTTAAAACAAAACCAAGTTTTTTGGTTGATAATATTTTATACTCTTAGTCTTACACTAGGTTCATTAGCTGGTCCAGTTTGGCAAAGTTGGATGAAATCAATTGTTCCAAAAAAAATTATTGGATCCTTTTTTGGTTTTAGAAATTCTATTGTTGGAATATCATCATTTGCCTTTTTATTATTGTTTGGTTTTTCACTCAAAGTTTTTGATGCTCACTTAGGAATAGTTTTTTTCGGAATTTTTTTAATGGGAACACTAGGAAGATTGATAGGAACATTTATTTTTTTCAAAATTTCAGAACCAAAACAAAAAACAACATTTGAAAAAAGAGTTAGATTTATTGGTTTTTTGAAAAATATTAGAAAAAATAAGTTTGGATATTTTATTTTATATGGAAGTTTAATGACTTTTGGATTAGCATTAACTGGACCATTTATTTCATATCATTTTTTAGAAAACATTGGATTGAAAAATGATTATTTCATGTATACAATATTAATTTCAACAGCAATGATTGCTGCAATAATTGGTATGAATTATTGGGGAAAAATAGTTAATCAATTTGGTAGTATAAAAACATTAAAAGCAACCTCAATGCTAATAATATTTTTTCCAATACTATACATTTTAATAAGAACACCAACTTTTTTGATTTTTGTGCAATTTTTAGACGGATTAATTTTTTCAGGATTTAATTTAGCTTTAGCAACTTTTGTTTTTGATTATTCTTCTCAAAAAAAAATTATTAGATTTGGAACATACCAAGCAATTTTTTTTGGAACAGCAATATTTTTAGGAGCAATAATAAGTGGATTTATTCAAACAATAGAATTTAATTTTTTAATAATCAGTAATGCATTCTACCTAGTATGCGTTATTTCAATTATAATAAGATTAATAGTATTCAAAACCCTATTTAAAAAAGTTAGCGAAGTAAAACAAGTAAAATATATTAAAACTACAAAAATTGTTTATTCAATATTAACTTTTGAACCAGTTATAAAAATGATTCCAAAAATGGTTTTTTTTGATAATAAAATAAAAATAATTAATCTCTCCTTAGAAAAAAGAATTGAACATATCAATAAATTAATTAATGATCAATCAAAAAAAATGAATAAAATTTTTAAAATTGAAACAAAAAATAAAAAAGAGATTAATTCAAAAAAACAAAATTAATGTTTTTTCAGTTTTAATATTATATTAATCATTTTTTCTGTTGCTTTTATTTTTGATGTAAAAAAAATTACATTCAAAAGTTATTTATATTGGAAAAGACTATTTTTTAGTCATGAAAGAAACTACAAAGCAAATTTTTTTAATAGCGTTTTTTTTTACAATAATACTTTTTGTTAATGCGGACACAATAACTTCTTTCAGAATTAATAACGGAGCAGAATATACTAATGATACTAATCTTTTACTAAGTATTAGTGTTAATGAAGATGCATATCAGATGAGATTTTCTTGTAATAATTCTGATTGGAGTAATTTTGAAACATTTTCAGAAACAAAATATTTTGATATTAATACTATTAATTATGGTTGTAATCCAAATGAAGGATTAAAAACTATTTATGTGGACGTAAACTTTGTTGACGGTTCAAGACATAGTATTGATAATAACATAATTTTGGATAAAACTCCCCCAACAGCAGAAAATTTTAGTCCAATAGAAAGTGTTAATGGAGATGGTGCAGAAGGACAATTAATAAGCACTGATTTTTTTGACAATAATGGAATAGATAATGTTGCTATTTCATTAATAAGAGATGGAACAACAGTTTATGATTTTGATACTAATATTTGCTTAATAAATTCTGAAACAAATGTTAATTGTTCTTTTATAGATTATGGCGTTGACAGAGGTGGAAATTACTCTTACGAATTTATTATTACAGATTTAGCTGGAAATGATAATTATTATGAAAATAATTTTTCTTTTACTGATTCAATTGCGCCACAAAAACCAGAAATACCAACAGGAACTGCAATCGGAACAACAATAAATTTTTCTTGGGAAGCTAACACAGAAAATGATTTGAACAATTATGCTGTTTATAGATCAACACAAGATTCTTTTGATTGTAATACAGAAACTTTTTTGGCATTCGTTCAAACAAACAACATTTCAAATACTGGTTTAGATGAGAACACCACTTATTATTATAAGATAAGTGCTCTTGATTTAACAGGAAACCAAAGCACTTGTTCTGATCAAAATTATTTCACAACATTATATGATTCAAATATTGTTCCAGTAATAACCAGAACAGATATTTCGTGTGATTCAAATTATTGGTGTTATGACAAAAATCCAACTTTTAGTTTCGAAGTTGAAAATGCAGAATATTCTTGGATTATAACAACTAGTGCAACAACTAACCCAAGTAATTGTACTTTTGGAGTAGATTGTAACACTAGTTCAACTGTTAGTTTTAATAATATTTCAAACGGAACAAGTTACTTCAAAGTGAAAGCAGTAAAACCAAATGGATCAAGCAGTGTTTCAACACATATTTTAAAAATTGATTCTACTAGCCCACCACAACCAAACCCAACAATAGAACTTTTTGGAAAAAATGTTTTACTAACATGGCAAAAAGTAACAGATTCCGGCGGAAGTGGAATATACAGATATTATATTCATAGATCACAAAATGCTTCTTTTAGTAGTACAACATCAACAAAACTAGATTATGTTAATGATGAAAATACTTCTTTTAAAGACATAACGCCAATAGAAGGACAAACATATTATTACAAAGTACTAGCACAAGATGTAGCAGGAAATTATAGTTCAGATTATAATGCCCCAATATTAAGTATTACCATACCAACAGACTTAGAAGAAGTTGTAGCAAATATTATCATAAAAAACTCTTTTGGAATAGAAACAAAATATTTTAACAAAGCAGATGATTTTAACATAACAATAATTTTTTCAAAAGAAGTAGATGATTTTTACTTTTACAAAAAAATTGATGATGAGAACACAGAAACAATAATACAAGAAAAAAATGATATTAATTCATACACACACTCGTTCATAACAAGCGCAAATTATAAAAAAATTGTTTTCAACATTAATGCAAAACATCCAATAAATGATATTAACGAAGAAATAATATTAAATTTTGATAATACAAGACCAACAATTGATTTTCAAAATATAATTGATGAAGAAACTATAATTGGAACAAAAAAAATAAATATTAAAGCAGAAGACAATTTTGAAGTAGCAAAAGTAGAATTATTTCTGAATGGAATAAAAATTGGAAATGCAATAAAAGAAGATTCACAATGGGTGTACGATTTTAATTCAATAGGAAAAATTAGTGGAGAACTAAAAGCAATTGCAACAGACGGGGTTGATTTAACAGAAGAAAAAAAGATTAATATAAAATTAGTTCAAACAGAAGAACCAACAGAAGAATTAACTATAGAAAAAGTGGTTGAAAAAATAAATGAAGCAATACAAAAACAAATTGAATTAGAACAAAAAATTTCAACAGAACAAATAATTTTAAACGAAGAATTACAAAAATTAAAAGAAGAAGCAGACAACTTAATAATAGAATCAGAAAACTTGTTAGAAATTAATTTAGAAGTAGCATTACAAAAAACAATACAAGCAATAGAAAAATATGCATTAATAATAGAAAAAATAGAAGAAAATAAAACAGAAACAATGTTTTTTAACACTGCCTTTTTAGTATTAGGAATAGTAGCAATAATAGTAGCAATAATATTATCATTATCATTAATAATGAAAACAAAAAAATTTAAAAAAATGTTCAACAAACACAACATGATAATAGATGAAGATACTAAAACAAAAAAATAATTTTTTTAAAGCAAATCTTTAAAAATAATCTTTTTCTTAATCTTAATGCGGAGATGGCAGAGTGGTCAAATGCGCCTGCCTTGAGCCTGTGCTTTCTCTTTTAAAAAAGAGAAAGTAAAAGTTCTACAAAGAGAAAATTTGCACTATTTCGCAAATGCTCAATAGCACTTAAGGTTAGTTAGCAGGTTCCCTACCGGGAGCGGGGGTTCAAATCCCTCTCTCCGCGTGGTACACAATTCTTTATGTTACACAAAGTTTTATATATTGTTTTGTGTAACATGTTGTTATGGTTTATTTAGCAAAATCAAAGCGAGGCAATAAAACTTATTATTATCTTGTTGAATCAATTACTTTGCCCGACAAAAACAGAAAACAATTCAGAAAATATATTGGTTTGAAAAAACCAAGTGATAAAAAACAAGAAGTATTATTCGCATCATTTAAAACAGAAATAGAAGAAAAAAGAAAAAAAATTTTTGGACACCATTATTTAACAAATATCGAAATAAACAAAATTGATAAAATTAATTTTTCTTTTTTAAAAAGATTTGAAAAACTTAATCCAACAGAAAAAGAACAATTTTGGGAAAACTTTGTAAACGCTTTTGTATATAATTCAAATTCAATTGAAGGTTCAACTCTAACAGCAAAAGAAGTTACCCTTATCCTAAAAGAAAATCTTGCACCAAACAAAGATATTTCTGATATTATCGAAGCAAAAAACGCGGGAAAAGTGTTAGAATATATCAAAAATTTAAAAGAAGAATTATCTGATAATTTATTACACAAATTACATGAAATGTATTTTAAAGAAACCAAACCATTTATTGCAGGACATTATAAAACAAAAGATAATTTGGTTAGAGGCGCAACATTTGAAACATCCCCAGCAATTTATGTTATAACTGATATGCAAAACTTTTTTGAAGAATACAAAAATATTAAAAAAAAATTGCACCCACTTGAATTAGCAGCTTGGACTCACTGGAAAATAGAAAAAATACACCCTTTTCAAGACGGAAATGGAAGAATAGGAAGGATTATAATGAATCACATACTAAACCAAAATAATTATCAAATGATTGATATAAAAACAAAAGAAAAAGCAAATTATTTTAAAGCTTTAAAAAAATGTGACAAAGAAAATTCAGCACAAGCACTTGCAAAACTATTAGTAAAAAGATTTCAAAAACAATATAAAAATGCACTCAAATGAAAAAATTCGAACCTACAAACTACACACCAACAACCATAACAAGCGGGGGTTCAAATCCCTCTCTCCGCGTCTTTTTTTAAAAATTTTATACATTTAATAATTTGTGTTGATAATATTATTTTGCATAATCTTAGTTTGCAATAAAATTAAAAGCAGATTATGAGCATTATTATTATGACAAAAAGGTTTAGAGTTGTTAGAACACCAATACATTTTGCAAGACTTTTTGAAAGAGAGGGATTAGAAAAAAGAACAAGAATTCAAACAAAAATAAACCTTTCTGAATTGCATGATGCAAGTATTTTTTTGTTCAAACACATTCTTAATCCGAGTGATGTTAGGTGGAAACTAGCAACAAAATATGCTGAATTGAAAAAACAAAGAAATTTCAAACCAATTAATTTGGAAAACGGTTTGAGAGCTGTTTATTCTTCTAGATCACAAGGAAGAAACAAAAATAGGGGTGCGAGCATTACTGGCACAATACACGTTTTACAATTAACTAGGGCTCTAAGAAATATTGAAATCGGAAACGAATATTTTGCATTCAGAAAACCAATAAAATTAGATTCAAAATATGAGGTTAGATTTGAAAAAACAAATTCTATTTTAAAACAAATTGATAAATATGGATTAAATGGTTGCCCAGAAGCATTATGGCAACTACAATTATGGTCATCAAACAAATATATTGGTAGAATTGGAATTAATTTTCACACAGAAGGCGAAAAAAATATTATTACTATTGCAAATATACAAGGTGCAATTGGAAAAAAAGTAGAACAACAAGAATTTGAAAAAAAAGTGGGTTCAAAATTTGGAGAAGAATTAATAAAAATTTTAAGAACAAATTTAGGACCAAATTTTGAATATAGAGGAGCAATTCCACACAACAAAAA
Organism: Candidatus Iainarchaeum sp.; assembly: GCA_028690725.1. GTDB lineage: Archaea > Iainarchaeota > Iainarchaeia > Iainarchaeales > JAAZKV01 > JABIDZ01. The sequence continues at coordinate 2,156 of JAQVAR010000013.1, read as the reverse complement.
TTTAGTTCAATACAAAATGTCTTTTAGAAAAGCAAAACCAAAACAAATAAAAATTTGGGACAATAAAATGAAAACAATGATTGAGGATAGAAGAAAAAAATAAAAAAAAAATTTGATAACTAGTACAATAAAAAGAATATTCTAAAAATTTTTTTTAATACTCTTTTTTTTCATTTTTGATATTTCTAATTCTAACTCGGTTAACCTTAACTGATGTTTTTGCATCAACTTTCTATAAGTATCCTGATCCATTTTTCCCTTCAAATAAGTTTTTTCTAATGCAAACATTTTTTCTTTAACTGAATCCATTTCCTTCAAAACAACGTTTTGTTTATTTTTTATTAGAAAAAAAGAGCCAAAAACACTAATAACAAGAATGACCAAAATAATTATTACTAAGATTATTAGAGAATTCGTATCATCAAAAAAAACATTATTTTCTGGTAAATCACCAATTTTGTTTTTTGTTTCGCTTAGAAAAGAAATTCCAACAACATAATCATCACCAAAAACATTTTTTTCAATAATAAGACCAATATTGTTTAAAGAAATAATAAATTCTTCTAAACTAATTACTTGTAAATCGTTCTCAATACAAAAAATAGAGTATTTTTCAGACAATTTATTCAGAGTAATTTTGGATTTATTATTATCAAGATCACAACAAACAGATACAAACTCTTTTACTAAACAAACATTTTTTTCAATAATACTATCATCAATAACCGGTTTTTCATCAATCAAATTTGTTTCTTTACCAAAAACACTGTGCAAAGAAAATATTAAAAAAAGCAAAAATAAACACAAAACAATTTTTTTCATTTAAAGTAAATAGTTCAAAACAACTATTTATATTTATCTCTAACAAAACAAGAACTTTTAATCAAAATTTGTTGTTGTTCAAAAACAATTATCAAAATAATATTAGAATTTTCCGACACATTTATATTATAGTTTTTACATTTTTTGTATGAAAATAAAATGGTTTTAAAATATGAAAAAAAGGTTTGTTATTTTTACAATTATAATTATATTTTTAATTTTTGGTTGTATTAATATAGAAGTTGAAAAAACTTATCCCAATATTATTCAAAACAATATTAATACAACAATTAGTGAGTTGAAAGAATCCTTTAATATTGATAAAAATTATAATATTGAAGGATATGTTGTTAAAATATATTCTTGCCCTCCTTGTCCAGAAGGAGCATCATGCAAACCTTGTATGCAAGACAATATAATAATTTCTGAAAAAAACTTTTTGTTAGAAAATTATGCTCTTTCTTCAACAGAAATAATACTTTTTGTTGAAAATCCAAAACAATTCGAATTAGGAAAAAAATATGTGTTTTCAATAAAAATAACTAATCATAATTCTACTAATGAACTAATTAATGATATTGATTTAGTAGGATATAATAAAATAGAGTAAATAATTTTGTAAAAACATTTTGTGAGCACACAAAATTAATTTTTTCAAAAATGAATTTATAATAATTTGTTTGTTATCCTATATAGGTGATTAAATGGATTTTAAAGAATATCAAGAAAAATCAAAAAAAACTGATTTGGGAACAATAATAGAAAAAAGTGAAATAGCATATTATGCTTTGGGTTTAACGGATGAAGCGGGAGAAGTTGCAGGAAAAATAAAAAAATTATATAGGGACAAAAATGGTATTTTGGACGAAGAATACAAGAAAGAAATAGCAAAAGAGTTAGGAGACGTTATATGGTATTTATCACAATTATGCACTAAACTAGGATTGAACTTTGAAGAAGTAGCAGACATGAATATTCAAAAATTGTATAACAGAATGGATAGAAACAAATTAAAGGGAAATGGGGACAATAGATAAAATTTTTTAAAAAAAGTGTAAAAGAGACAAGTCAGGGATCCACGAAAACCTTTAAAAAAAGGCTTTTGAAAGTTAATTCAATAGTGGTTTGACTCGTCTCCTCACCGCAAAACTACTGAGTTTTGCTTGTCTAACAATATTTTTTGTTAGACTAACTCCCAACACAATTAGAAAATGACTAGTTCTTTTTAAATATATAGCGGAAATGAATACATAACAAGAATAATTATTTTTAAAAATAATTAGAAAGTTGAAAAAAGTAAGATTTATTAAAGGAAAATCCCTTTTAATTATATA
>JAQVAR010000012.1 GCA_028690725.1 Candidatus Iainarchaeum sp. | reverse complement strand
AACATGTTAAAAAAATAAAAGAAGCATTAGAAAAAGAAAAAGATTTTACAATTTATGACATAGAAGAAGCAGAACCAATAGAAGAAGATGAATTATTTTCTTCTTATCTAGAAATAAATCTTTCTCTAAAAAATTTTCCAACATTAATAAAGTTCTTGTTTTATTATGGTCCAACAAGCATAGAAGTTATAAAACCAAGTAAAATAGAAATAAACCAATTCGAATTCCAAGAAGGTTTAATAGAATTATCAGAAATATTCCAAAAATATGCTAATTTTTTTACAGAACATTTAAACCAAGAAGAACTAACAAAATTTTATAGTGAAGCATACAAATAATTCTAATTAATTATTTCGACATTATAAAAAAATATTTTTTTTAGAACAAAAAAATCATCAAAAAACAATTTTTAAAATACCTTAAAATGCTTATTAAACGCATTATATTGAATAATAGTTTTGAAAAAAACTTTTATTGACAATTGTCGTAACTATTTTCACTTATTGTATTAAAAATTGCCTTGTTTTTGACCATTTTAATAGCATTTTTAGTATGGAATAGTAAAGTATTTAAATAGAAATTTTATTAAGATACTAGAGTTTCTTGCTTTAACTAGGATTATTTTCTTGGTTGTTGTGAGGACATAATTTTTGTCAAAAATTGAGGTGACGAACAAATGAAAGGACTAAATATAAAGAAAGTAGTTGCTCTCGGAATCGGTGCTGCACTAGTTGGTACAGCATTAGCTCCGGTAGTATCTGCTGCAAATATGGTGCCTGAAGGTCTAACAGGTTTGGAAGCAACAGACGTTGTTAGTTCAACAGGAACACCAATAGTAGATATAGTAGTAGGTTCAACTGCTGCTGTTTCAGATGTTGTGTGGGCAGGAAATATAGCTGCTAAAGTAGCACAATTATCAAGAGTAGCTGCAGGAGCTGCTGGCGGATGCGGAGACTGTGTAGTAAACGCAACTGTAGGCGGAACAATAACAACAACAGGAGCTGGAGAAACAGCTGAAGGAGTATTTGACTTTAGTAATCAAGAAGCGGGATTAGCTGCAATACAAGTAACAAATACACAAATGCCTTCACTAGTTAATGAACCAGTTGCAAAAGTTAAATGGGATTCAACATCTTATAGCTCAACTTCAGTTTCTGAAGATTTAAATGCTGTAATAGATGCTGGGTACAATAGTACTGTTGGTTCAAGCAGATATGCTGTTGGAGAATTATATGGTTCAATAGCAAAGCAAAACATTTTCTATAATGTAAATTTGGGATCTGGAATCGATATTTCTGCTGATAAAACTGGAATGGATGCAAATTCATACTTTGATGTAAAAATACCTTTCTTAGGAAAAACATATGTTTTAGATGAAATAGATGCTTCTCCTTCTCAAGAAAGATTAGTGCTTTACTCAAATACTGCACCAACTGATGTACAAGTAGGACAAACTTTAACAGTTGCACCTGCTTCAAATTATGAAGGAAAAGAACTAGTTATTGAATTAGTTGACTTAGTACAAACTGGTTCAGGAACTACTCAAAACACTTATGAAGCAAAGTGGGCTTTGAAAGTTGATGGTTCTATTGTAAAATACGTGCAAAAAGCACCTACAACAACATACAACTTGAAAGATGAATTCGGTTCAGGTTATTTTACTGATGATATATATGTAACAGCTGCTGGATTAAACCTTGTAGCAAATACATACACTGCAACAGTAAGAATGGGTAATGATAGAATTGAATTAAGAAACGGTTATGGATTCCCATACACTGGAACTAATTCAGTTGATCAAGACGCACCATGGAAAGTAGTTTTCGAAAAAAGCGGAAATCAGTTAACAAAAATTGCATTGACAAATCAATGGAAATACGATAAATTAACTGGATCTGAAACAGAAACTTCAAAATACGTTTTAAAAGTTGGGGAAGAAGTAGTTCTACCTAATGACTTTGCAAAAGTATCTTTCTTAGGTTTGGAAGATAAAATAATAAAAGATGTTGAAGTTGGAGCTGTTGATGGAATAAACAATGGTGGAATCAAATATTATGATGCAAAAGGCACTGAAATAAATGTTCCATTCTATGTTCAATTCGACTTAGATGAAAACAGACCAAGATCAGTAACAATCGGAAGCCAAGAATATACTTTCTGGGCTGATTATGCTGCTGCTGGAAATTTAGAGTATATCAAAGGTGATTACTCATCAGCAGAAAATCAAACTGGGGCAACTTGGAATGATGATATTACTACAGCAGGTGGTTACACAACTAAAACTTTGGTGACTGGAACTCCAATAAATATTGATTTGGGTGCAAAAACATCAACAGGTGCCGTGGATTACATGAGTTACTTGCTTGTTGTTGATAACACATCTGATCAAGCGGTATTAGTATTGAATACACAAAAATTCGATATATACGATAAAGCAAAATCTCCTACATTAGCATCTTTAGTATTTGATGATACAAATGCTACTGGTACTGGGACAGAACCAACATATTACGTTCCAAACACACAAGAATTTTTGGATGTAATAACTAACAAATCTATAGCTACATACAATTCTGATACATACATGGCTTCTAAATTAACATACACTGATAATAATGGAGATACTGCTACATTGTATATAAGAGCAGGAGAAGACGGTTCAGTATGGAATTATGAAGCAATAAAGGATGAAACAACAAAATACGGTCCAACAAAAGATGCAAATCACACAAAATGGACTTCAGCAATTAGAGACGGTTCTGACTATTTGTTAGAAGGAATGACTACTGATGGAACATTAATTGTTTCTGACAATAGTGTATTCACAATCTCTGTTCCTGAAGAACAAAGATTAGTACAAGCATACCTTGGTAGCGACGAAACATCAACAGCTGCTGTTGGTGGGCAATCTTTCACTGGTTTGAAAGCTGGTGATACAGAAACAGTTGGCGGAGTTCAATTAACTATTGACACTGCTAGTTGTGGTGCTACTGGTGAAGTACAAGGTTACTCATTAGTAAACGTTCCAAGCAATTTAGTTAAAACTGATGCATCATATGGCGGAAGATCAATCATCGTAGGTGGATGGATGGTTAACGCTGCTGCTCAGAACTTAGAAGTTCTTGGCGGACAAAAATTGCAAGACGTAATCCAAAGTTCTGGAGACTACGTTGCTGCTGTTCTAAATAGCGGAAACATAGTTGTTGCAGGTTATACTGCTACAGACACTGGAAGCGCTGCAAGTGAATTAATCAATGCATTAGAAGCACTAATATAAATAAGTTTAAATAATACGGAAAAAGGTTCGAAAGAACCTTTTTCTTTTAATCTTTTTTTTTTTTAAAAAATTTTGTTCCCAATTATTATTTCACAAAAAAATATTTTTTTATTTATTTAAAATATTTATTACAATTTCGACAAAAAATGAAGTTGTTTAATAATTTAAAATCAAGAACATGAATTTAATAATGAACATTTTAATTGTTCCAATTATTATTACCTTTTACCTTTCAAAATAGTTTTGTTTTTAATATTATTGTAAAACAATTTTTTTATGATAAAAAACAATTCAAAAACAAATGATTCTAAAATAAAAATTGCAAAAAAAGAGTCAAAAATAATTAATGCTGTTATAGAAGATAAGAAAACTAGTGATGTAAAAGAAAAGGTAATAAAAAAACAGGTTGATAATAAAAAAGCTTTTCTTAGTCTTGGATTATTAATATTAGTTGTATTAATATTATTTTATTTTTTGTTTTTTTATTCTCCTTACAAATATTCTTTTACAATAAACAATGTTCCTTATTATTCTAATTATTATACTCCTAGTAGTTTTTTTAATACTATTAAGAATGAAAAAATTGTTTTTGTTTCCCCTTTGTTAGAAGAAGAAAATATTAGTCCAATAATGGTTAATTCTATGCAATTGTGGAATGTTGTTTTGAATGCAAATAATGTTAATGTTGTACAATTGATTAGGGTTACAAAAAATGGTGAATTATCTTATTGTCAAACGAATGATGGTAATGTTGAAATAAACAAGGTTTTGTCATTACAAGAATGTAATGTTTTGTTAAATAATAATAATTGGGTTGTTTTTATTGATGAAGGAAAAACAAGTGTTATAATTGAAGAAAATAAAGTAAAAGTTTTTTCTCCTAGGATTGAAAGTAGTATGGTGAATTTTAGTGTTATCAAAGAAATTTTTCCTAATGCTCAAGAATCACTTGATATTATTAACCAAAAAATTTATGGTATTCAATAATTTGTTTTTTTTTAAACCAATTCCTTTTAAATATCTTTTTTGTTTTTTTTAATTATGGAAAAACTATCTTTTACAAAACGTATTGTTCTTGGAATTATTTTAGTAATACTAATTTTGCTTTTGGTCGTGAGCATTATAATGCCATTAATTTTTACTCTTGTAATAGTAAATTTTTTTTTGTTATATGTAATGGTTTTGTTCATATTAATTTATTTGGATAAAGGTGATTTTGGTAAGGCAAAATACCCAAAAAAATTTGGTAGTGTTACTATTCTTGTTCCTGTTTATAATTCAATAAATACTATTAAAAATTGTGTTAAAAGTATTAAAGCAATAGAATACCCTGGTAAGCTTGATATTATTTTTGTTGATGATGGTTCTAATGATGGTTCTCGAGAATTTTTGGAAAAACAAAAAGGAATAAAATTAATTAAATTGAAAAAGAATTCTGGTAAGGCAACTGCTTTGAACACTGCTTTGAAAAAAATTAGAACAGATTTTGTTGCTTGTATGGATTCTGACACTTATCCTGAAAAAAAGGTTTTATTGAAAACACTTGGTTATTTTGAAGAAGAAAAAGTTGGTGCTGTTACTTGTCTTATTCTTCCTGACAAAAAAGGTTCTTTAATACAAAGAATACAATTTTTTGAATATGCTTCTAGTTTTGGTTTGTGGTGTACTATTCTTTCTTCTATTGATTCTATGTCAATGATTCCTGGGCCAATGACAATTTTTAGAAAAAAAGTTTTTGAAGAAGTTGGTTATTATGATACTAAAAATTTGACTGAGGATATGGAAATAGGTTTGAGATTACAAAAGTTTGGTTACAAAATTAGGGTTTGTTATGATGCTGTTGCTTTAACAGATATTCCTGATACTTGGAAAAAATTGTTTAAGCAAAGAGATAGGTGGTATAGGGGAAGAATTTTTAATTTGATGATTTATAACGAGTTATTTTTTAATAAGAAAAATAAGAGTCTTGGTTTTTTTTCTATACCCTACTTATTTTCTCTAGAACTAATTTCTATGATTTTACTTGTTAGATTGGCTTTTTTACTTTTTAATAATGTTTCTACAATGGTTGCTTCTGAAGTAATAGCCTTTTCAGCAACTAACTCTGTTTTTGTAACTTTGCCGCCTTTTTTTGTTACTTCTACATCAATTTTTTTCCTTTTTTCTTATTTTTTCGTGTTTTTATACATATACTTTAGCATGAAAACAATTGGTTATAAACCCAGTTTTTCTGATATTGGGGTTATATTAATAAACATCTTATTATATCCTTTTTTTGTTACAATTGTTTACGGACAAGGTTTTTTTAAAGAATTATTGGGGGTTAGAGCTAAATGGGTAAGAGTATCTTCTTAATAGCATTTGTTGCTTTGGTAGCAATTTTTTTAGTAATGACTTTTTCAATAAAATCTTATGAAGATTATACTTTTTATTCTATTAATGAAGAGTTAAGACAAATACAATTAGAAAATCAATTTGAATCCTTATTTTATGATTTGATTGAAAATCCTAATGCTTATTGTGAAGGTAGAACAGTACAAGTTTTTCTTACTACTAAAAGAATAGAATTATTAGATTTAGAATTAAAAGCGCAAAAAGAATCTTTTCTTGGAAATTATGTTTCTACAAAAAGAGCTTTTTTAATGACTAATTTATTATTGTATTATAATGTTGTTAAACTAAATAAAGATTGTAATAGTTCTATTAAACCAATTATTTATTTTTATGCTGAGGATAATTCTTGTGATGTAGAATGTGGTGCAATGGAAAATCAATTAGAAAAACTAAAATTGTTTTGTCCAGAAATAAGAATTTTTGCTTTCCCTTTTGAATGGGACCAATTTGTTTTTTCAAAAATATTAGAAAAAGAATTTGGTGTTGAAAAAGCTGGTACAATAATTATTAATAATCAAAAATTTGATTCTGTTGTAAAACAAGAATTATTAGAACAAGCATTGAATTATAATTAATTTTTTTTAAATAATAATTTTTTTCTTATTTTTTTGTTTCAAAATTTTTTAAAATATTTCTTCTTTAATTAATTCTTTTAAAACAGTTGTTGCATAATTTCCTTTACTTAAAAAAAATTCTATTTCAATTGCTCTTTTTCCTTCATTAAAATCATCGTCAAATATTTTTTTTAATTCAAATTTTTTTGGAAATAAAACTATTTCTTTTCTTGATCCCTTGCTACTTAACTCACTTAATGCTCTTACTTTAAAATCTTCGAAACAAACATCTTCTTCTTTCAAAATTTGTTTTTCTATTTCACCTATTTTTCCTTTTGAATATTCTGATTCAAATCCTGCTAACAATCCTAATGGAGTACCTTCATCATTACATTCTTCTTCACCAATTTTTTCCAAAGCTTTTTTTCCGAACAATTCTATTCTTTTTTCAATTATTTTGTTAAATAAATGACTTTGATATGCATGAACAAATAAATAACGAGTTTTTTTTGGTAAAGCATTTAATGAACCCAAAAAATCGTTTTCTTTTTTTACCAAATGGTTTAATATTGCTAATTCTGTTCTACATTCTCTTGGAAATTCTTTTAATGCTTTTCTAAAATCCATTGTTTTTGCTAAATCAATTCTTGCTTTTTTAATATCTTCTTTTTCTTCTTCAAAAGTTTCTGTTAAATAAGTTATTATTGCTTCTTCATATTGTTCTTTTATTAATAATTTTCCTATTTTGTGTGTTATCATTCTTTTTCCACCAAACCTTTGTGTTCCAAAAAAATTTGGAATTCCTTTTTCTATTTGTTTAGAAAATTCTAAAACAATTTTTTTTATTTCTTCTTCTTTTTCCAAAATATTTCTAAGAATTATTGTGAATTGATTTCCTTTTAAATCTCCTAATTCTATTCTTTCTCCCCAAACTGGATTTCTTAACTCTAAACCTTTCACACCAAATTTAATAATTTTTTCTAAATCTGGTTCAAAAACACTTATTCTCTGACAAGTAATTGCTCTCTTGTCTTTTAAACCAGCATAACCTATCCTCTTATTGCTTACTCCAAGACCTCTTGCTAACAATGCTATTGCTTTATTAGTATCAGTATTAATTTTTTCTAATTCTAAAACAAGATGTTCTCTTTTTTCATTATTTTCAGTAATACTCATTTTTTCAAATGGTTTTCTTTGTTCAAAAGGAATATTAAATCTTTGAACACTACATTTTTTTTCGCCTTTTGGCTCGATAATACTTTCATAAACTTCTTCTACGATAAAATCAGAGTACCTTTGTTTTACCCTTGCTTTTAATGGTTTTGTTGTTGTAATAAATTCCAATTTTTTTCACCAGTTTTAAATTTTAATAATAGTTTTTTTTATTAAAATTTTTTTTTAATATCTTAGTATTGCGCCTATTCCACCAAATCCTTCTAAGAATTGTTGACCTTGACTTGTTTCATTGCTCACAACTTGTATTTCTGCTCCTGTTGTATTAGCTTTTTCAATCATATATTCTAAATAATCCATTTCTTCTAATAATTCTACTTTTGAATTGCATTTTGAACAAGACAATTTTGATTCATCAAATTTTTTTGGGTCCTTAAAAATTTCTATTTCTTCTAAACCACAATTCACACACTTTTTTTTAACAACTAGCCAAGGTATTTCTTCACTTATAATTAATTTTGATACTTTTCCTTGGTCAATTGCTTCTTCTACTTCTTTCATACCATAAGTTGCTAAACCATTTTTTGCAACTTCTCCTAAAAAATTATCAAGAGAAATTTTTTCTTGCATTAATTCAGTGTCTTTTAATAAGTCTTCACTTCGTTGAACAATTTCTCTTATTCCTCCTTCATCAGTATAAGAAATATCAATTACTCCAATAATCTTTTTTCCTAACTCATGATTGATAGCTTGTTTATCAATAAAATATTGTTTTGTCATCCCTGGCCCACCAATTATTATTCCCTTCAAATTTTTTATGTCATCTAAAAAATACATGTCAAATTTTCCTGCTATTCTTTTAAAAAAATCTTGCATTGCTTCTTCACGCAATCTTTCAAAACGTTGTGAACTATTGTGAACTATTAAACCATTAGCAATAAAACATTGGTTTTCAACGCTTATATCAATCATTGTTTGTGCTTCTTCTTTTTTTATTTCTAAAATATTAGTGGGTAATAATTGGTAATCATAAAATTCTTGTAGTTCTTTTTTTGTTTCTTTATCAACTTTGTCTATTATTTGTTTTTTGAATATTTCTTTTGAAATTTTTCTTTTACCATTTAAAAACATGTTTGTAACGTAAAAATCTTTTAGACTATTTTTTTCTAATAAAATTTCTTTTACATGTTTTCCATTTGCTAGTATTTGTCTAAAATGGTCGCGATCACTCTTTTTACTAATTGTTATTTTAAGCTTTTTATTTTTTGTTTTGCTATTGAATCCTATTGTTTGTTCGAATTTTTCTTGAGAATATTTTCCACTTATAATTAGGATATAACGAGTATTGTTTGAGTAAATATTCTTTTTATTATCATATTCTGTTATGCTAGAAAGTATTCCTAATCTTAGTAAGCATAATTGTATTTGTTGTGCTAATGTTTGATTATTTATTCCTAATCCTATTTCTTCATTTGAAACGTATCCTTCTGCATCATAAATGCCTCTTAAAAAACTAGCTAATAATTCATTGTTTGATAATAATATTTTTTTTGGTATTTCTGAGTTTAATGCTTTGTTTATTTCTGGGAAATTTGTTTGAATAAAATTAACTATTTGTTTTCCATAAATTCTTGTAACGTGATACCCTTTTTTTTCTTTAAATCTAGTTTGTGTATTCGCATTAAATATTTTTTTTGCTATTAAAGAATAATGTTTTAATAAAGTTTTATCTGAATCAAATAAATTAATTCTTTCCTTTTCAAAAGAACCGTCTCCTTCAAAATAACCGATAAATTGTGCTAAATCTATATTAATTTTTTCAGGGAGTGTTTGAGAATCATTTTTTTTACAATTTTTTTTAATAAAATCGGTGCTATCTAGTCCTAGTGAATTACAAATAGATTTAATATTTTTTATTCGAGAGTTTCTTTTTCTTAATTCGACTGATGAAATTGCGGTTTGGGTCAAATTACTTTTTAGTGCTAATTCTTTTTGTGTTAAATTAGCTTGTTGTCTTTGATCAACTAATATTTTTGAACCTTCATTTGTGATTGAATAGGTATTATATAATTCCGTTTGAATTTTTTGTTCGCTTGTAATAATATTTATTTGTTCATTAAACAATAAGGTGTCATTCAGTTCTAACTCGCTTACGGGTTTTTCTATTATTAATCCATTATTCCAAACAAAAAAAGTATGGTCGGAGGAGCAAGAAATTTTGAATTGTGGTTTTTTTGTTTTTATTATAATTGTTGGTTTGAATGTTTGCCATTTTTTTGTTACTTTTGTGATACAATTTTTTCCTGTTTTAAAATCAACACTTTGTATTAAATCTCCTTCATTTATTTGTTCAATTGTTTTTATATCACCATTATGTAATATTATTTTTGTTTCTGGTGAAAGACATTGTCCTCCAGCTCTCGTTTTTCCAGGTACTTGTGATGTGAATTGTCCTAAAATTTGATAGTTTTTTCCATTTAGAATTGCTATTGTGGCTTCATTTTTGTCTATTGCTAATAATGCATAATGGTCTTCTGAAATGTTCATTTCTTTTAATGGGTCTAAGTGAAATGTTGAATCGCACCAATACAATTTTGTTTTCAATTCTTTTGGTGGGTGAATAGTGAATAATTTTATGTTGCTTCTTCCATCTACTTCTGAAACATTTCCTGAAAAAATTACTATTCCATTTTCTGGTAGTTTAAAATTAATTTTTTTTAAGAACACTATTATTTTTCTTAATGCACCTTGAACATTTTTTCTTGTTGTAGGACTTTTAATATTAGAACTTTGATTTATTTCTTCACTTAATTGGTTCATTACAGTGCTTCTATCAGTACCAAAAGGAATGTATTGTGAGATTAGTTCTGTATGTCTTCCTTTATATGATTCAAGCTGTTTTATTTTTTTTTTAAAAACAGCTATTTCAGCATTATAATTGCTTTTTTTAGCCATTTTATCACGTCAAATTTTTAAACTAGTATTACGTATTAATTTTGGTTTGGTTAAGTTAATAAAACATAGTGTGGTGTGAAATGTTTGACATGTTTAACGAGGATAATGCAGAAAAATATTCTAATGAATCATATTCTGATAATAATTCAAATTCTAATTCTAATTCTTTTGAAAAAAAAGGTTTTGTTATTAGTGTTGGGGGAAGCGTTTTTATTGGTGAAAAACCTTTTGTTGAAAAAATAATTGATTTTTGTGAAGTTATTAACGAATTGAATAATGAATTTAATTTTATTATTGTTGTTGGTGGTGGAAAAATATCTAGAAATTATATTAGTGCTGGAATGAGTTTGGGTGCTAATAATTTTGAATTAGATTCTATTGGGATTAGTGTTACAAAAACAAATGCAAAACTTTTTTCTCTTGCTATAAAAAAATCTGTTGTGTTAGAAAAAATTTCTGATGCAAAAATTTTTTTAGACCAAGGAAAAATACCGATTTTTGGTGGTTTGTTTGAAGGGATGACAACTGATGCTGATTCTGTTTTGTTAGCAGAAAAACTTGGTTTTGATTTTATTAATTTGAGTAATGTTGATGGTATATTTGATTCTGACCCAAAAGAAAATGAAAATGCTATTTTGTTTAACGAAATATCTTTTAATGATATGAATTTTTTGTTAAAAGATTTTGTTTCAAAACCTGGTCAAAACATTTTTTTGGATTTACAAGCAGCTAATATTATTACTAGGAGTAAAATAAAATCTTTTTTTGTTAATGGTAATCATTTAGAAAATTTTAAAAATTGTTTAAGAGGAAATGATTTCAAAGGAACAATAGTTTGTGATGTTGAAGATTTTATTGAAAAAGATTCTGTTTTGGATAAAAAGAGTACGAGAAAATCAATTAAAAAATCAAAACCAATAAAGAGAATAAGGGTTGTTGAAGAGGATGAAGTAATAGATCCAAAAGATATTGATTTTAGATAATTAATTTTTCATTATTCTTTGCATTTCTAATGCTCCAATATCTTGGCTATCTTTTGATTCTGAAATTAATGTTGGTTTCATATTAAATTCTTTTATTAACGGAGCTAATTGTTTGAATTTTGGAAAAAACTTTTTTTCAGTTACTGCTCTATGAACTTTTTCTCCTTTTTCTGTAAATTCAACAGGATAAAAATGACAATGTAAATTATTCAAACTTTTTTTACCCAATCTTTTTTCAATTAACTCTAATATTTCTCTATACCTTTTTTCATCTTTTAATGAGCCTTGTTCTTTTGCATGAACGTGCCCAAAATCAATACAAGGTTCACATTCAGTTTGTTCGCAAATTGAAACAATTTCTTCAACACTTCCTAATTGAGAAATTTTTCCCATTGTTTCAGGACAAATAGTAACTTTTTTTTCCAAATTTTTTTCAACAAGTCTAATATTTTTAACAAATTTTTCTAAATTATTTCCAAAGCCAGGGTGTAAAACTATTTTTTTTGCACCCATTAGACTAGCAAGTTTTGTTGTTTTCAAACATTCTCTAATTGAATTAATAATTACTCTTTCTTTTTCACTTGTCAAAACAATATAATATGGTGCGTGTATTGTTAGTTGAACATCTAGCATATTTGCTTTTTTTCCTAGTTCAACTGCTTTTTCTTCTTTCATTCTTGCTCCGTAAGTCATTAATCTTTCGTAAGCGTTTAAACCAATTGAATTGATCCATTCTGGAGCATTCATAATATCTTTTCTAAATTCTGATTTGTAAAAATTTGGTGGGTTGCCACTTGTACCATATCTTATTACCATATTAAAAATAAGTAATTAATATTTAATAAAAGGAGTCTAACTTATAATTATCATAATTTTCGCCCAACAAATATTTTACTTCGAAAGCATTTATTATTGGTTTTTTGTAACTGTTATAATCATCTATTGCTAATCTAGGACAAGCAGTACTAATGTAAGCTTCTACTTTTGCTCCAAGCAATTTTTCTTCATTAATATAATCCATTAAAAATATTCTTGCTTTTTTTCCTTTTTCTTCTAATTGTTTTTTTATTTTTTTTGCAAGAACAATTTTGTTTTGGCCAATTTTTGTTGAAACTAATATTCCATAATTATTTGCTTCTTTTGCTCTTTCTATTAACAATATTCTTTTTCTCAAAAAATCATTTTTTTCTTTTCCAAGTAAACTTATTTTCATTGTTAAAGGATTAGCAATAATAACTTCTTTTTGTGTTGCAAAATGAATTCCTAATGGGTGAAATAATCCATCTCCAAAAAATAAAATATTTTTTTCATTTGGAACACTAGAATAATTACAACCAAGCACTTGTCCTTCAATAGTTTTTTTCCCAGTGTCAGAAGTAACAATAATTCCTTTACTCTTTAATTTTTCTTTTATTTCTTTTAAATAATTAATATATTGTATTGTAGTAACAAAACCAATTTTTCTAATATTATTTTCTTTCAAATATTCAACAATTTTTTTTAAAAAATTATCTATTCTTTTCAGCTTATATTCTAACGGAGCATAAACAACTGGAAAATCTGTTTCAATAAACTCATTATGGCCAATGTGAAGTAAAGCATCACAATTCATTTTTTTTGCTTCTTCTATTTTAATATCACATGCTCCAAAACAAGGATCCATTATTATTATTAATTCAAAGCCATTTTTTTCTAAATCCAAAGCAATTTCTTCAATTCTTGTTTTTAATCCTTCTGGCAATTGAACCAAAATTTTTTTAGCATTTTTTTTCTTTAATTGTTGAATTGCTTTATCCAAATTTATTTGTAGCATGAGATAATTCTTGTTAATTATCTTTAAATTTTTTTGGATTAAAAAAAGTGTCCTATAAATTGTGTTTTGCCCCTTTCGTGAGGCAGCGTCGAGGCATTATCTTCGCTGTTGCTCGATAAAGCTTATTTTTTTTGGATTAAAAAAGTGTCCTACAAATTGTGTTTATTGGAAATGTTTTTATATTCTAAAATTATTGTTTCTATTATGCCTTCAAAATTAAAACAACCAATTGAACTTCTTCACCCAGAATCATTAAAGCGTTTAAGTGCTAAATTACAACATTTAATTAATAAAAAACTTTGGTTAAAAGTGTTGATTGCTCTTTTTATTGGAGTTATTGTTGGTTTATTTATTAATCCAACAAGTGGTTTTTTTGAAAAAGAAATTGCATTTATTATTGGAGAATGGCTTGCTTTGCCAGGAACAATTTTTTTAGCATTGATACAAATGATTGTTATTCCACTTATTTTTGCTTCAATTATAAGGGGAATAGCTTCTAGTGAAAATATTAATCAACTGAAAAAAAGTGGTTTGTTTATTGGAATTTATTTTATTTCAACAACAATAATTGCAGTTTTAATTGGTTTAATTTTAGTATATTTAATTCAACCAGGAAATTTTGTTGTATTAGAAAATAATATTGTTAATGAGGTTAGCATGTTATCTGTTGAAGAAATTCCAATTAATTTGCAAAATATTCCTAGCATAATTGTACAAGTAATCCCAACAAATATTTTTTCTGCTTTTCTAAATTTACAATTTTTTCAAATAGTAATTTTTTCAATAATTTTTGGTTTAGCCCTAGTAAATATGGATGTAAAACAATCTAAACCATTAATTGATTTGTTAGGTTCATTACAAAACGCTTGTATTATTATTGTTAAATGGGCAATGCTAATAGTTCCTTTCGCAGTATTTGGTTTTATGGCAAGAGCAACAATACAATTTGGTTTTGACATTTTATTAGGAATGACATTTTATTTAATAACAGTTATTCTTGGTTTATTTTTAATAATAATTTTTTATTTGATGCTAATATATTTTGTTGCTAAAAAAAATCCACTTATTTTTTTGAAAAAAATAAGAGATGTTCAATTACTTGCTTTTTCTACTTCTAGTTCTGCTGTAGTAATGCCTATTTCAATGAAAGTTGCAGAAGAAAAACTCGGTATTAGAAGTTCTATTTCCAATTTTGTTATTCCAATGGGAACAACAATAAATATGGATGGGACAGCATTGTATCAAACAGTTGCAATAGTATTTTTAGCACAAGTATTTGGTGTTGCATTAACATTACCTTCTCTAATATTAATTATTATTACTGTTGTTGGTGCAAGTATTGGTGCTCCTGGAACACCC
>JAQVAR010000073.1 GCA_028690725.1 Candidatus Iainarchaeum sp. | reverse complement strand
TGGTAAAAAAATAGCGGAGGTTACTGAACATGGTTTTTCTACTTTTAAACCAGAGCCTGGTATGATGCCTTATGAGGGGGGTTTAATGCAATTAGTTGAATTACCTGCAATTATTAGTGGTTCTTCTAATGGAAAAGCACAGGGTAAAGAGATTCTTTCTATTGTTAGGAATGCTGATGCAGTTCTAATTGTTGGAAATGTGGAAGAACAAAAAATTGTTGTTAAAGAATTTGAATTATCACAAATTTATTTGAATAAGACAAGACCAAAAATAATTGTAAAATCTTCATCTTTTAGGGGGATTCAAGTTTCTGGAAAAGAATTTCTAAAATTTCCAAAAGAACAATTAATCAATTATTTGAAAAATGTTGGTTTTTCTAATTCAAATGTTATTATTAATGGTAAAATAAATTCTGTTAAAGATGTTTCAGAAGCTTTAAATGAAAGTATTGTTTATAAAAAAGCATTATTTGTTGATACTAGAAAAATAACTGAACATTTTTTAATTGATTTAAAAGATCAGCTTTTCTTATTACTTGGAAAAGTTCTTATTTATACTAAAAAGCCTGGCGAAGAAGTTATATTTAAAGATCCTCTTTCTCTTCCAAAAAATTCTACATTATTTAATTTAGCAGAACATTTACACAAAGATTTTGCTAAAAAACTAAAATTTGCTAAGGTTTGGGGTTCAACAAAATTTCCTGGGCAAAGAGTTGGTCCTAATTATAAATTAAAAAATAAGGATGTTGTTGAAATAAATATTTGAATAATAAAAAATATTTTTTTTATTTTTCTCCTGTTCCTTTTATTTCATTATCTTTTTTATCTTTGTTTATATAAAAAAAGGTGGCTATTACTAAAATTATTACTCCTATTGCTATTAATAAAAGATTATTTCTTTTTTCGAATGAAAGTTCAAAACTTTCTTCAAAATAATGTATATTTTCTTTTTCAAAAAAACCGTATGATAAAATAAATTTATGTTCTCCACTAACTTCTAAAGGAGTTAATAATTCAAATTCTTGTTTTATTTTATTTCCATCTTGAAGGATTGGTATAAATAATGGTTCTGTTCTTACAATAAATCCGTTTGGTGGTATTGTTTCTACGCCAATATTATAAATTGGTTCTTCATAATTATTTTGGATTTCAAATTCAATAATTATTTTTTCTCCTTCATTGGCATTCTTTTTTGTAATGTTTGTTTTAACTATTATTGGAATTTCTTTTATTTCAACAAATGTTCCAGAAACAAATTGTAAATTGTCTCCATAATAAACAAACGCTTTTCCAATTGTTTCTTCAGTATTAATTGCTTTAACTTTTACTTTTATTTCTTTTATTATTCCTTCTTTAAGTTTGTCTATTGTTTCAAAATAAATTTGTTTTTCATTTTCTATAATAACTAAATTTTCACTTGTTTCTATTCTGATAGGATAATTTGTTATGTCATTACTATCATTGTATAAATTTATTGTCAAAAATGCTACTTCATTATTACTTATTGTTTTTTTGTCAAAACTAGTATTAACAAATATTTCAGCGTTAATACTTCCTATTAAAAAAAATATTATTAGTAATGTCAAAAGATTTTTTACTATTTTTTTTTGTATTTTGTTATCTTGTATTTCAATAGTTTTCTTCATAATTTTCATCATTATCAACTTCTTTTTTCTTTTTTAAATAAAATTTTTCAAATAAAAATATCCCTATTATTAATACTATTAATATTATTATAATATTTATTATTAATTCAGTTGGTAATTCATCCTCAATTTCAATAAAATCATCCTCTAATATGTTTAGTACATTATTTTTAGCACTTTTAGCAAATTCTATTGCAGAAGTATATATTCCATTATTATATTTTTCTTGTGTTTGTCTCCAATTTATTTTTAGGGCGCTTATTGAATCTTGATTTTTCCAATAATTTACATTCGCTTCATCTAATATAATTTCTGCTGCTTCTTCCAAAGAATTTATTGCCGGATTTATTTTTCTAATATCTTCATCATTTCCATAAATTGCTTTCCAAGCTTCATTTCTTTGTCTTCTAGTTTCCAAATTTAGAACAAAATTTTCTATATTTTTTGTTGAATTAAATATTTCTTGAGTAAATGTTTGTGTTTCATTTGCCCTTGAAAAAACATTATTTAATAATATAACTTCATTTGGTAATTTAGCAATACTATTATAAAATTCTTTTTGACTTGCATTTATTTCCTCACTTTGTAATGATCCAATATTATTTCTCAAAGAATCAACATTTGTCTTTAATATTTCAAAATCTTGTTTGTAATTATTTAATTCTTCAAAATAATTTGAAAATATTTTTTCATAATTACTAGTTTCTTTTGTATTTGGGCTATTAAAAAATATTTTTTCAAAATTAATTCCTTCTTCAATCAAATTAGAAATTTCTTTGCTATGTGTAGATAATTTTTCTAATAAATTTTTTACACTTTTTGCATCTTCAACAATTTTTTCTGCTCCGTCAATGGTGGAAAAATTTGTTTCTATTGTTGTTATGCTAGCAATTTTTTCATTAAATTTGTTTTGTAGTGTTTCAAAATTTGTTTTATTTGTTATTGAAAATGGCCAGTCACTAACAGGGTAAGTGTTTTTTAATTCAAATATTCTATTCAAAACAATTACTGTTTGTATCAAATCTCTTATTTCTATTGAACCACTTGCAACTTCTCTCGTTTCAGTATTTATAGGTATGTAAATATTTACTGTAGTACCACTCATTCCTGTTACAACCCAATATTTATTTTCTAAATATTCTATCATTACTATCGGACTTAATATTACTGGTACTTCGTTTTGTATTAAAAAATTATTTGTTTTTGTTACAAAATCTGTTGCTTCGTTTGGTGAAAATGCACTTACCATTGAAATTAAAAATAAAGTAATTAAAATCAAAAATATTTTTTTAATCATTTTGCTCATTATAAAAATGTATTTAGAGTATTAAAAAGTTTGTGAATATACTTTTTTTTAAAATTTATTATTTTCAAGTTGATTTTTATATTTATAATAATTAAGACAAGTAAGTTATTAATTACAATCTTGTGGGCATGATCCTGTTTGTTTTTCCATGTCATCACATATTTCGTCTCCGCACAAGCATTGTTGTAAGCATTGTTGTGGATTTTTTCCTGATTGAATGCATGTTTCAATACATTCTTGG
>JAQVAR010000072.1 GCA_028690725.1 Candidatus Iainarchaeum sp. | reverse complement strand
ATTTTTAAAAGAAAAATTGCTAATAGAAATATATCTTTCTTAGGTGAAAAGCAAATGAATTTATTTTTAAGAGAAAAAACTCCTTTGTTTTTTTCATATTCTAATTCATATTATTCTTTTCCAAACAAAACACCAATGGAAAACAAGAATTGGTTGCGTTCTGACATAATATATGAATTTGATGCTGATGAAATTACGAATGATTGTAACAAAGTTGGTAATAATTGGGAGTGTAAAAAAAGTTTTGGTGAAAAATCTTTAGTAAAAGAAACGCAAGGCGAAAATGAAACAAAACAATGGTTTCTTAAAAAAAGTTTGGAACAATCAAAAAAACATGTTTTTAGATTAATTGATATTTTAGAAGATGACTTTTCTTTTTCAAGAGAAAATGTTAAAGTAAATTTTTCTGGAAAAGCGGGCTATCACATACATTTGAGAAATAAAGAAATACAAAATCTTAATAAAAAAGCAAGAATTGAATTAGTTGATTATCTAACTGGGTATGGTATTTATTATGATAATTTAGGTTATGAATTTGAAAAACAATTAATTTGTGCGAAAAAAGGAAAATGGGTTGAAAGAATAAATACTGGTTTGAAAAATTTTTTTGAAAAAGATTCTAGTGAAATATCTTTGATAACAAAATTGCAAAAAACAAAAATAAATCAAATTTTAAAAAATAAAAAAGAAATAATTCGTGGAATAGACAATGGTTTTTTATTTTCTGTTGGCGCTAGAACAAATAAAGATTTTTGGAAAAATGTTTTTGATTTTGTAATACAAACAACAATGGTTCCAATTGATAGACAAACTAGTATTGATATACACAAGTTAATAAGAGTTCCAAACACTTTGCATGGTGAAACAGGATTAATTGCAAAAGAAATATCTTTAAAAGAATTAGAACAGTTTAATCCTTTTAATGATGCAATTGCATTCAATTCTGATACAATAAAAATTTTTGTAAAAGAGGCACCCAAATTTGTTTTAAATAATAATGAATTTGGACCATATAAAGAAGAAACAATAGAAGTACCATTATATTGTGCAATATTTTTAATAGGAAAAGGAGCAGAATTAAAACAATAAAATTTTTTAAAAAGCTGTTTTGTTTCGTAAGAAGAAGGTTAAAAAGAATAAGGTTGTTTAGTTTTATTGGTGTTAGTATTGAAAATTGATTTTGATGAATTGAGAAGAATCTATCGGTTAGAAAAAAACACTTCCAAGTTAGTTCAAGTAGAAGATGATTTTATTGATTCATTAGAACAGTTTGTTGAAGAAGAGAAAAAAAATTATTTGGATTCATTAAAAAATTTTTCAGCAAATGATGCAAGAGCTTTTTCTAATTTAAAAAGAATTATTGAAGAAATATTTTTGATAAGAGAAAAAAAAATTTTGAACAAAGCATTAATTAGTTCTCATACAAAAGAGATTGATTATGAAAATATGGCTATTCAAGAAAAAGAATTTTACAAAAAATTAGTTAATTTGTTAGAAAGTTATTCTTCGTGTTGTACTGCTTTGTTTGGTGAAAGAGAAAAAAATAATGATTTAGTAAAAGTTGAAATATTAAAAGACGTTCCCAATTTTGTTGGAACAGACATGAAAGAATATGGTCCTTTCAAAAAAGGAAATATTGTTGAATTGCCAACAAAAATTTCAAAATTATTTATAACAAGAAAAATTGCTAAAATGGGATAGAATAACTTTTAAGTCTTCTCTTTAACAAATAATTGTGATAGAATGGATTATCCTGATAGAGATGAGTTAGTAGTAGTGAAAGTTGGTCAAATACTCAATTATGGAGTGTTTGTTGAATTACTAGAATATGGTAATAGAAAAGGTTTTGTTCATATTAGTAATGTTTCTAGTTCTTGGGTTAAAAATATTAGGAATCTTGTAAAAATTAATCAAGTGAGAGTAGCAAAAGTTCTTAACGTTGATGTTGAAAAAAAACAAATAGATCTTAGTTTTGCTGGGATTTCTCCTCAAATGGAAAAAAATAAGCTTAATGATTTTAAACAAGTTAATAGAGAAGAAAAATTAATATCCTTATTATCAAAACAGGAAAAAAAAGATTTTGATTTAGTTTGGAAACAAGTAGCAGAACCGTTGATAGAAGAATATGGTTCATTATTTAAAGCACTTGAAAAAATTTCTCTTGGACAAGATGTTTCAAAAATAATTGATAAAAAATGGGTTAAACCAGTAAAAGAAATAGTTGAAAAAAATATTGTTATTACAAAAAAAATTGTTAGAGGTAGAATCATTGCCAAAACAACAAAAGAAAATGGTTTAGATTTAATAAAACAAATTTTTTTAGAAATAGAATCTTCAAAAGATTGTGATGCAATTTATTTTGGGGCTGGCGCGTATAGTGTTTTTTGTTCTGCTCCAACATTTAAAGAAGCAGAAAATAAATTGTTAAAAGTAATTGAGAAAGCAGAAAAAAAAGCAAAACAGTTAGGGGTGGATTTTTCTTTCAAACAAGAAAATGAAAAAAATAAAAAATAATTCATTTTTAATTATTTTTATATTAATTTTGATGTGATTTGTAATGCCAACAAAAATTTTATTAACAAAAAAAATTTCTCTAAAAAATGGAGTTTTATTAGTAGGTTTGCCAGGAATAGGATTGGTTGGAAAAATAGTTGTGGATTACTTGTTAAAAGAATTAAAACCGGTAAAAATTGCAGAAATTTTATCTGATTCTTTTCCTCCATGTGTTCATACAAAAAATTCTAGGATAAGATTAATAAAAAATGAAATATATCATTTGAATTATAAGAAAAAAGATTTTTTGATAGTTGCTGGTCCAATACAACCAACTCTTGATTTTAAAATTGGTTCTTCTCACGAACATTATGAGTTTTCTGAAACGCTAGTAAATTTTTTTAAATCAGTAGGGATAACAGAAATAATTACTCTTGCGGGAATAAATATTGGTGAAAAAAGATTAAATCAAAAACCGGGGGTAATAATAGCAGGTACGGATGATGAAATAATAAATTATTGGGTTGGTTTAGGAGCAAAACAAGATAAGAAAGAAGGGTTAATTTCTGGTGTAGCCGGATTAATGATTGGTTTGGGGCAATTACACAATATTAAAGGAGCGTGTTTGATGGGAGAAACAAATGCACAACTAATTTATGGAGACCATGGTAGCGCAAAAAGAGTTTTAGAAGTGCTAAGTAAA
>JAQVAR010000071.1 GCA_028690725.1 Candidatus Iainarchaeum sp. | reverse complement strand
GTTTTTGCTAATTTATTAATATTTATTTTTTTAGGTTAAATATTAAACGAGCAAAAAATAACAATATCTCAAAAAAAGTTTTTTTATAATTTCTTGTAATTACTTTGATCTTTTTCTCAAATATCTATTTTTTCTCATTCTTCTTCTTTGCTTTTTCTTAGTCCATTTCCATCTTTGTCTAGCTCTAGTTTTTTTGAATCGAGATGTTTGTCTTGTTCTTGTAGCCAAATTTGCTCACCAATAAAATAATTTTTTACAACTTATTTACGTTACTATTGAAGGATTGGAGGCAAAGATTTAAAAAGAAAATCCTTTAGTTTTTCATTTTTTTCTAACCAATAATTTTGCTATTTCTAATTTTTCTTCATTTGATAAAGAATCAAAAATTCTTTTTATCAAAGCTTTTTTTTCTTCTTTACTCAAACCCCTAAAATAATTCAAAGCAATATTTTCAATCATCAAATCAACCCCAAATGATATTATGTATACACTATTTTAAATTTTTTTGCTTTTTAAATTTTTGTTATTTATTATTGCTTTTGTAAAACCAAGAAATAATGGTGCTGGTTTTTCTAATTTTGATTTCAATTCAGGGTGTGCTTGTGTTGCTACAAAAAAACAATGTTTTTCTTTTGGTAATTCAACAAATTCTACTAGTTTTCTATCTGGTGACAAACCACTAATAATTAATCCTTTTTCTTCTAATACTTTATGATAATTTGGATTAACTTCATATCTGTGTCTATGTCTTTCATTAACATTTTTTGTTTCGTACAAATCTTGTATTATCCCTTTTTTTAATAATGTGGGATATGCTCCTAGTCGCATTGTTCCTCCTTTATCAACTATTCCTTTTTGTTCATCTAATAGAGTAATTACATTGTCTTTCGCATTTGGATTCATTTCTGTTGAATCTGCTTCTAAATCACAAACATTTCTAGAAAATTCTACTATTGCTGCTTGTAAACCTAAACAAATTCCAAGAAAAGGAATATTATTTTCTCTAGCACATTTTATTGTTTTTATTTTTCCTTCCCAACCCCTATTTCCAAAACCACCAGGAATAATTATTCCATCTATTTCATTTAATTCTTTTTCAATATCTTCTTTTTCAGAATCAATCATCTTTATTTCAATTCCAATATCTAAATGAACAGCACTATGTTTTAATGCTTCAATTATACTTGCATAAGAATCTCCCAAATCACAATATTTCCCACAAATTCCAACAACTATTTTTTCTTTAAAACCATTATTCATTTTTAAAGCAAGTTTATCCCATTTTTCATTTTTTTTCTTATTAATTTTTATTTTAAGTTTTTTTTCTATCAATTCTTCCATTCCTTGTTTTCTTAGTTCATGCGGTATTAAATAAACCGAGCTAACATCTTTCCCTGTTAAAATATTTTTTTCTGAAAGATTACAAAACAATCCAATCTTTTTTCTAACATTTTCTTTTAAATATTCACTACACCTACAAACAATAACATTCGGTTGTATTCCAATTTCATTCAATAATTTTACGCTCATTTGTGTTGGTTTTGATTTTTGTTCGTTTACTCCTGTTGGAATTGGTACATAAGTTAAATGAATAAATATTACATTATCATCTCCTTTTTCCCATTTTAATTGTCGTACTGCTTCTAAATATAAACTATTTTCTAGGTCACCAATTGTTCCACCAATTTCAATAAAAACAAGTTCTGCATTTTCTTCTTTTACAATACCATAAATTTTTTCTTTTATTTCGTTTGTTACATGTGGAACAAATTGATCTGTTTTTCCCAAAAAATTTCCTTTTCTTTCTTTGTCTAAAACAGATTTGAAAATTTTTCCCATTGTTAAATTTCAATCTCCTTTTGCTTTTACACCAACAAATCTTTCATAATGCCCAAAATCCATATCGCATTCTGTACCATCATCTAAAACAAAAACTTCTCCATGTTCAATAGGGTTCATTGTTCCAGGATCAATATTTAAATAACCATCACATTTCAAAGTAACACATTTTTTTCCTTTAGAAATTAGATTGCCAATAGAAGCAGTTAGAATTCCTTTTCCCAGTCCAGATAAAACCCCACCTGTGACAATGATATATTTGGTCATTAGAAATCGTATTAAAGAAAGAACTTTTTCATTAATAAACCTTAAGTTTGGAAATCAAACCATTTTTACTATTAATCCATTTTGGCTTCCATTCAACAGGTCTATAGAATGAATGCTTGTGTTTTAATTTCTTTAAACCTTTTTTAGTGTACTTATAAATAATCATTTTTCCAGTATGTAACTCTAGAAAAGGAATATTTTCATCATCAATATTATCCAAATATTTTATTATTGATCTTAACGAATTACCATGTGCTGAAACAACAACATTCTTTCCATTCTTTAGTTGTGGCAGAATTTTTTCTTTAAAATATGGCACAGTTCTTTTGTAAACATCTCCTAATGATTCTCCTTTTGGTGGTCTTTCATTAAAACTTCTCCTCCACAAAAAAACTTTTTCTTCTCCAAATTTCTTCCTCATTTTTTCTTTACTCTTTCCTTGTAATTCCCCATAATATCTTTCATTTAATGCATTATCTGAATAAATAGGAATTTCATCTTCCTCAAATTGTTTTGGATGGTTACTCCAATCAAATTGTTTTTTTTCATCATGCAAAAAAATTCCAACTTTTTTTTGTTTTGCTAAAACCAATAATAATGTTTGCTGTGCCCTAACCAATTTTGAAGTAAAAGCAATATCTACATCCAAATCTTTTAACTCTTCAGCAAGTACTAACGATTCTTGTATCCCTTTTTCGCTTAACGAAACATCAACCCAACCAGTAAATTTTTGTATCAAATTCCACTTGCTTTGTCCATGCCTAACAAGAATCAAATAAGACATATAAATCGAAAAAATAATGTTTTCACAGAATTTAAAGCTAACTGTTGTTTTGAAACCAAATATAATCTTTTGTTTTTAAAAAATTAATTTTACCTTGTTTTTTAATTTTTTTTATTAATTTATTTTAAATCCGCCTGCAACTAGTATTGGAAATATTATTGTTGCATCTCCCCAAACTTTTACTGATTCAGAATTATTTTTAAAAGAAGCTTTTCCCCAACTTTTTGCTTCTTCTATATTAGCACCAGCATTACTACCTTCTCCTTCAAAACCAGTATTTATATAAACAGTATATTCTATTCCTTCTCTCATCA
>JAQVAR010000011.1 GCA_028690725.1 Candidatus Iainarchaeum sp. | reverse complement strand
TCATTAATCCAATTTCTTTTGTTCTTTCTAATACTGATGTTATCATTGCATTCATTATTCCTATTCCTCCAACAACAAGACTTATCCCAGCTAAACCCATTATAAAAATTGTTATTATTCCTAATAAAGAATTTACTGTTTCTAAAATACTATCAGAACTCATAACATTAACATTTTTTTTACCATAATTACTTTCTAAATATTCTTCAAGGTCTTCAACTACTTGTTCAACAAAATCTTTTTCAGTTGCAGTTACAAAAATTATTGTTGGGTTTAAATTACTAGAAATTTTTTTAAACGCTTCAAGTGACATATAAATACTATTACCAGTATCAGGACCACCACCAAAAGCTTGTGCTTGTGGGGCTAATATTCCAATTACTTTAAAATCTTCTCCATTAATAGTTACTATTTTTCTTAAATCAATTTTTCTATTAAAATAATTTTCTGCAATAGCATTTCCTATTAATATTGAACTAGATTCATTTTTACTAAAATTTCTACCTTCTTTAATTTCAAAAAAACCTGTATTGCTAAACAATTCTATGTCTTCAGCACCAATCGCATTAATTGAAACATTTATTTTTTCTTTGTTAAATTCTAGTACTCCTGATGAAGAATAAATTGGTATCACACTTTCAACATTTCTTATTGATTCAAAATTAGAAATAGTTTTGTTATCTATTTGAATTCTGATATTTTGCATTCCTCCAGGGATAACAAGTATTGTTTTTCCACCTAATTGATCAAGTTGTTGTGCCACTGCTACTCCCAGACCTGAACCAATTGATACAAGACTAACAATTGCTGCTATTCCAATTATTATTCCTAATAATGTCAAATATGTTTTTATTCCTGATCTCCTAAGATTTTTTGTTGATTCTCTAATTAAATCATATGGCATTATAACACCTAACAATAATATTTTTATTTCCAAAAATAATTATTTTTTATTCAAACTAATACATTTCTTTTCAAAAATATTTTTTTATTTAAAATAATATTATTTATAATTGACAAACTTTATTGTTACCACTAACAATTTTTCCATCTTTTAAAAGAATCTGTTTTTTTGCTTTTGAACCAATACTTTGATCATGTGTAACTAATACTATTGTTTTATCCTCTTTTTTGTTTAAATCAGAAAGAATATCCATTACTATTTTTCCAGATTTGGAATCAAGGTTTCCTGTTGGCTCGTCAGCAACTATTATGTTTGGGTTTAATGCCAATGCTCTAGCAATACAAACTCTTTGTCTTTGTCCCCCCGATAATTGGTTAGGTTTATTATATAATTTATCACCTAGACCAACACTTTCCAAAACACTTTTTGCTCTTTCAAACCTTTTTTTTCTATCAATATTATTAATCCACATTGGAACAATAACATTTTCAATAGCAGTTAGTTTTGGTAATAAGTTGAATGTTTGAAAAATAAAACCAATTTTTTTACCTCTAAAACTTGATAATTCTGCGTTACTCATTTTAGTTGTTTCTTTTCCTTCAATAAAAATTTTTCCTTTACTAGGACTATTCATAATACTCATTACATCTAATAAAGTAGTTTTTCCAGAACCAGATGGTCCCATTATTGAAACGTAATCTTTTTGACAAATAATCATGTCTATTTCGTCTAATGCTTTAACTTCTATTTCGCCCATATTATAAATTTTTGAAACATTCTCTAACCTAATCATTTCTTTGTTCATAATATTACAAAAAATAGGCACTTAACTAATTAAAAACAATTGTATAATGGAATAAAAAAAATATATTAAAATAAAATATTAAAATTAGATAAAAAATTTATTTTTGTAAAAAAATATTAAATTTTTTTAATTTAAAAAAAATAGAATTGAGGGAAATTATTTTTTCCCTGCAATTTTGTTTTCTTTTACATAAGCCCAAAGCTTTTTTGTCATTTCGCTTGGTGTAATGTCTTTTTTTCCAAAAACATCTTCCATTGTTTCAGTACATCCGCCAAAATTGACACAGTACCCACCAAATGGTTTTTTCTTTCCAGTTGTTTTTGTTGCTACTTTTTTTCCAAATAAACCCATTACAATTCCTCCCTCGTAATTTGTGTTATTAATAGAAACAAGTTCAAGTATTTAAATCTTTTAGTTTTGTCAATCAAACAAAAATTTGAAAGTTTTCTAAAATTGTTTAATTTGTTTTTATCATGAAATATTCGCTTGGTATTATTCCAAAAACACTTATTAATATTATTATTGCTCTAATTAAAGGGTCTCCAAAAAACCATGATGAAATAAAGAAAAAAATTATTAGTATCATTGAAACATAAAAAAATCCTTTTGATAAACTTTTTTCAAAAGCAAACAATGCTGACAATACTATAGAAATTAATATTAAAATAGAGAATAAAAAAAACAATACGTCATTTGCTATGTGTAATTCATTAAAAAATGGATTTCCAATTAAAAATAACCAGATAGTAATTATTAATTGTAAAATAAACAAAAATATGCTTATTGCACCTATTCCTAAAATAATTCTTACTAACAAATTAATTTCTATTATTTGTTTCACATTTTTTTCTAGTTTAATAATTGGTTTTTCTTCAATTTTAACATTTGTTGGTTTTATAATAGTTTTTTTTTCTAAAATAATTTTTGTTATCTCGCTTGTTTTTCTTTTCTTATCAATCGAATCAATTTTTTTTAATATTTTTTCTCTTAATTCTTTTGTATCCTCTGGATATAAATACAAACAATTCAAGCCACTTTCTTCGTATACGCCAACTTTTTCCATAAATCTTGCTCTTTCTTTTTTTTCAAAAGATTTATTTTTTTTATTATTCCAACTGCCAAAATATTCTATTGCTAAATCATATTCTGGTAAATAAAAATCAGGAATTCTAAATTTTTTTGAATCTTTTTTTAAAATCAATTTCTTTTTTCTATTAAATTTAATTTTTTTTTCTTTTAAAATTTTTTCTATTTCTTTTTCTGATTCAATATTTTTCTTGTTCATAATGAAAATAAGCTTTTTTAGTTTTTATACTTAATGGTTTAGTACTTTAAAACTATTTTTTTGTATTTATCTTTAAATCTGCTCTTATTTCTTTTAATAATTTTTCTTTTTCTTCTATATTCTCAATTCCAGGATGTTCTTTTTCAGTTATAAATATTCCTATTGTTGTTAGAATGTTTGTTCCGAAAATTACTAAAAATGCAATAGCAGTTATTTGATTTATTACAATAATAGTAAATATTTCTGGTGCCACTTTGTCTAAACCCATAGTTATTGGTATTGAAACTAATACTGCTGCTGCTAAACCCCTAGCACTCATAAAAGCAATTAATTTACTATCTTTTGTAAACAATGGTCTTATTTTCTTTAATATTGCAGATACAATGTTTCTTGAAACAAATATTATTGCTATTATTGACAATGAAATCATTATTACTGGTGGAGTCAAAAAGTTAAGTTGAAATAATACTCCTAGATAAACAAAAAAAAATGTTTTTATTAAAAAAGATATTTCTCCTTGGAATGTTTTAATATTAGTATTAATAGTTCTTTTTGTTAATTTTAACATGCTTGTTATATCTTCACTATTTCCAAGGACTATTCCAAATACAAGTATTGCTATTGCTCCGTTTCCACCAATTGTTTGTACTGCTGAATAAAGTAATAATAATGCTGAAATTGTTACTAAATATTCATATTTTTTTCCTTGTAAATAACTCAATATTTTTAACCAAACTATTCCCATACAAAAACCAGTTACTGCTGCAATACTAAAATTGGCCATTATTCCACCGGCAATTGATTCTATTGTTACTGATCCTAACAAAAATATTTGTGCTACTGCAACAGTCGTTACAATACAAAGTGCATCAGTTAATGCTGATTCTAAACTTAACAAAGTTTTTGTTTCTTCATTTGCTGAAGTATTTTTAATAATTGGAATTATTACTGCTGAACTCGTCCCACCAACAATTGCTCCTATAAAAATTGCTAGTAATAAATTGAATTCTAACAAATTTATTAGACTCAAAAACCATAGTGCGCAGGTAGTCAAAATTATTGTTAGAGTAAATATTGATATAGTAAATATCAAAGAACTTGGTAATGCTTTTATTGTTTTGAAAAAGTTTAATTGCATTCCTCCTTCAAAAAGAATCATTATTAATGCAAAACTAGCAAAAAAAGGTAGGAAAGATTGAAAAGCTATTAATTGGGATGGACTTATCAAAACAAAACCAATTTCTTTTGATATTGGCCCTATTAATAAACCAAGTGTCAACAAAATTATAATTTCTGAAACTTTTGTTTTCTTGAATATTATAAGCCCAAAATAACCTGTTAATATTATGAAAGCCACTATCAAAAAGGTAAATTCTACAGTAAGCATTAAATCACTATTAAAATAGAGCATTATTTGCTTTTAAACTTTTATATTCTAATGAAAAAACATTTATACTTATTTTAGTATTATTTTTTTATGAAACTTGAAATTGGTTCTGGTAACAAACCAAAAAAAGGATATGTTCATTTTGATATTAGAAAAAATATTGATGTTGATATTGTTGGAGATGCTAGAAAATTACCTTTTTCTGATAATAAATTTGAAACTGTTTTTTCCCGTTTCTTTCTAGAACATTTGTTTAGAAAAGATGCTTTAATAGCTTTAAAAGAAATGCATCGTATTTTGAAGCCAAATGGGATACTAGAAATAATTGTTCCAAATTTAAAATATTTTTGTAAACTTTTTTTAGAAGAGGAGGGTCAAAAAAAAGAATGGGCTTTGAATAAGATTTATGGATTTGAAAATTATAAAGAAGATCATCATTATTTTGGTTATGATGAAGAAGTATTATCTAATATTTTGATTAAAATTGGTTTTTCTAATGTTAAACGAATGGAAACCGAAGACCAGTTTTTGCATTTGATTTGTAAGAAAGCATAATTTTTAAATTTTTTTTTATTCTAACATACATTTAAATTCTTTGTTTATTTCAAAATTTATATGTTTTTTTTTAAATTTTTTTCAATTTTAATATTTTTTGTTTTAATTTTTGGTTGTACAAATTTAAATCAAAATGGAGATGAGGAGGTTATCAATATGTCAAATAACGTAAACAATAATTTAGATGATTTTAAAAAGGTTAAAATTGGAGATAATATTTCTGTTAATTATACTGGAAGATTATTAAGTGGAGAAATATTTGATTCTAGTATCGGAAGACAACCATTAAGTTTTGTCGCTGGAGCAGGTCAAATGATAAAAGGTTTTGATGAAGCAGTAATAGGGATGAAAATCGGAGAAACAAAAGAAATAACTTTGTCTCCAGAACAAGCATATGGTGAAATTGATGATTCAAAAATAATTACTTTTGAAAAGAATTCTTTTAATAATTTTGAAGAGTTAAAAGTTGGTTTAATAGTTAAAACAGAAAGTGACTTAGAAGGGATAATAATGGAAAAAAACGATAATAACGCAATAATAAATTTTAATCACAAATTAGCTGGAAAAACACTTGTTTTTGAAATTAGTTTAGTTTCAATTAATCAAGAAAATCTATAATTTTCAATGATAAAATTAATAAAAAATCTTTTTTTATGTATAATACCATTTTTTTATGCGTAATGTTATTTTTTTATAAATAATACTATTTTTTGTGCACAATTTTAATTTGTTTATTTTTTAATATAAAAAAAGTTAATTTTATTTTAACAATTTCCTTTTAATGATTTTGAATTTATTCTTATTATGAATGTTCTTATTGCTTATTATCATTTGGGAGAAATAACCAAAGTAGTAGACAAATTTGATTCGTTATTTAAGAAAAAAAAAATAAATTGTATAAAATTTCAAGCTAATGTTAAACAAGAATTAGATTTAAAAAAACAATTTAAAATAGAAAAAAAATTGTCTCTTTTAAATCCAATTCCTCAAATAAAAAATTTTGATTTGATAATTATTGGAACCCCAATAATATCTTTTACATCTGTTCCCGCAATAAATATTTTTATTCGTTCTTTACCTGAATTAAAAAACAAAAAAATAGTTTTGTTTGCAACAGGAATAGGGCTTTCGGGTAATGCAATAAAAAAAATGTCTTCTCTATTGTCAATGAAAAATGCTAATATAATAGATTTTCAAGTTTTTTCAAGTATTTTTGAATTTGATTCTAAAAAAATGCTCGAAGTTGAAAAGTTTTTTAAAAAGTTTTTTGAAAAAATAGTTTAAAAAAATATTAGAAGAAGAAAATTATTTTTTTAAACCACCAACCATTTTATCAATTTGTTCAAAAACTTCATATTCAAATATCTCATTTTCACTTTTTCTTTTTTCTGATTTATCTTTTTGCATAATTATCTCTTTAGCACCCTTCTTTAACTCTTTTTTTATCTTTTCTATTTCTTCACTTTTTTGAATAGATTTTATTTTTCCTTCTATCGAAATCATTTCATTTCTAATATCAAAACTAATTTTTTTAAAAGTTTCTTCATCAATCTTTCTTTTATAATAACTTTTTTCAGCGATTTGTAATTCGTGAATCTTTTTTTGTTTTTCTTCTAATAATCCCTTTAAAATATTTTTTTTATCTTTTGAAATTTCTTCTAATTTTTTTATTTCTTCACTATTAAATCGATTCTTATTTTTAGAATCAATTTCAGCTTCCAATTTTATTAATTTAGCATTTTTTTCTTTTGAAATTTTATCAAAATTAACTTTATCAATTTTATTTTTTAAAAATTGGTTTTCAGCAACTTTTAATTCTTGATTAATAAGATCTCGTTGTTCTTCAAATGCTGTTTTCTCTATTTTTTGACTTGTTTTTTTATTTTTTTTAAAATTAATTGCAATTAAAATAATTAATAATATAAAAACAATTATTGCATCGCCAACAAATAATACTGCTACTTCAATTTCTAATAAAAACCCCTTCCCAAAATCAAGTATTACTGGGTTTGTTAAAAAAGAAATGGATGCGCCCACCAAAATTGATAATAATATTAAAATTATTATCGCTATTGAAATAATTTTTTTATTCATATTAGAATGATTCTTTTTCTTAATAAAAAGCTTTTCTTTTAATATTCTTTTAACATTTTTAAATTGTGGTTTATGGAAACAATTAAATAATTAAAAAGCATAATCCTTTTGTTGATAAATTGATAAATTTAATTTTTGTGGTAATGGTTTAAAAAAAGTATTTTGTGATTGTTATGAATATTATAAGTAAAACTGTGAAAGATTTAAAATCTTTAAAAATTCAAGGTGCAACTAATGTTAGGAAAAAAAGTTTGTCTGCAATTGTAAAAGTTTCAATGAAAAGTAAGGCAAAGAATGAAGATGATTTTAGAAAAGAGTTTTTGAAAAATGCTGAAAAAGTTTTTTATGCTAGACCAACAGAACCTGAATTAAGAACTTCTTTAAGAGTAGTTAAAAAAAATATTTCTCAAAAAGGTTTATCAGTTAATGAAATGAAAAAAATAATAAAAAATACTGTTTTTGATTATGATAAAAATAGAAAAATTGCAATTGAAAAAATGTCTGGTTTTGGAGCAGAATTAATAAAACCAGATTCAACAATATTAACTCTTTGTCATTCTAGTACTGTTGTAAAAACTTTGATTAGAGCAAAGAAAAAAATTAATCATGTTTATTGTTGTGAAACACGCCCATTGTTTCAAGGTAGAATTACTGCTAGAGAATTAGCAAGAGCTGGAATCAAGGTTACTTTAATTGTGGATAATGCTGCTTCAACAGTTCTAAAAAAATGTGATTATTTTTTTTCAGGAGCTGATTCTTTTTTAAGTGATGGTGATATAATAAACAAAATAGGAACTAACCAAATTAGTATTATTTGTAAAAAATGTGATACAAAACATTATGTTGTTTTATCAACACATAAGTTTGAACCGAGTTCTTTTTTTGGAAAAGATGGTGAAATAGAACAAAGAAGTAAAAAAGAAATTTTGGACAAATCAATTAAAGGAGTAAATATATTAAATCCTGCTTTTGACAGAACAAATTCTTCTTTGATAGAAGGAATTATTTGTGAAGATGGGGTATTTCCACCACAAGTTCTTGCAAGCAAATTATATGATAAGTTAAAATTGGATAAATTTGAAAAAGATTTTTTGAAATTGTAAATTGTTGTTTTCATTAATTAGTAATAAAAACCCTTTTCCTATAAAATACTTCATGAATGTTGATGAAAAATTTGATTTGATTTCAAGAAATGTTGAAGAAATCTTACAAGAAGATCAATTGAAAAAACTATTAGAAAACAAAAAAGAACCGATTGTTTATTTAGGAACTGCAATAACTGGTAGACCACATATTGGTTATTTTGCTTGGGTTTTAAAATTATCAGATTTTTTAAAAGCAGGATTTAAAGTAAAAATTTTATTGGCAGATTTACATGGTGCATTAGATAATTGTCCTTGGGAATTGTTAGAAAAAAGATATTCTTATTATGTTGAAGTTATCACTGGAATGTTTGAAAGTGTGGGTGCAGACATAAAGAAAATAGAATTTGTTAAAGGATCTTCTTTTCAAATGAATAAAAATTATGTTCATGATTTGTTAAAATTATCAAGTTTTGTCTCAATACACGATTCACAAAAAGCAGCAAGTGATGTTGTTAAATTTGGGGATAACCCAAAATTATCTGGGCTTATATATTCATTAATGCAGGCACTTGATGAAGTTTATTTGAATGCGGATGTTCAATTTGGTGGTAGGGATCAAAGAAAAATATTAGTTTTTGCTAGAGAAAATCTCCCAAAAATTGGTTATGAACCAAGAGTTGAAATAATTAATCCTTTAATACCTAGTTTGAATCAAAGTGGTAAAATGTCTGCGAGCGATCCTAACACAAAAATTGATTTATTAGATGATAAAACAGTAATTCAAAAAAAATTAAACAAAGCTTATTGTCCAGAAAAAGAAGTAAATGAAAATGGTGTTTTAGCTTTTTGTAAATATGTGATTTTTAAAAAATTAGAAAATGAAAATAAAAAATTTTTTGTTGAAAGACCAGAAAAATTTGGTGGAAATATTGAGTTTTTGAATTATGAAGAATTAGAAAAAAATTTTGCTGAAGGAAAATTACATCCAATGGATTTGAAATTAAGTTTAGCAAAAGAAATTGATTTATTATTAAATCCTATTAGAAAAAAAATGGAAAACAAAAAAAAGTTAATAGAAGAAGCTTATCCTAATAAATAATTAACAATTTTTTTTACAAAACAATTATAAATAACATTTACATCTTCTTAATAATCAATTTTAATGATTTTTTTTAAAAGGTGTTTTGGTTGCAATATTTCAAAGTGATGAAAGTAAAAGAATTTCCTATTTCTGCTGGAAAATTAATTTGTGTTTTAAATAAGATTGATGCTGAAGATTTGGGTGTTTTTCCAGGGGATAGATTAGAATTAATTAATAAAAAAAATGGTAAAAATTCTGTGGCAATAGTTGATGTTACCAATAGTGAGGTGAAAGAAAAAATAATTGGTTTGTTTGAAGATCTAATTAGTTTGTTAAAAGTTAAGTCAAATGATTTTTTGGAAGTAAGGGCAACTCCTCCTTTGAAAAGTTTAGATTTTATTAAAAAAAAGATGGATGGAGAAAAATTAAATGGTTTTGAATTAAAAGAAATAGTAAAAGATATTGCTGATAATAGATTAAATGATATTGAGGCAAGTGCCTTTATTTCAGCTGTTTATATGAAAGGATTTGATTTAGAAGAAACAACAGAAATTACCAAAGCATTGATTAATAATGGCCAAAAAATTTCTTTCAACAAAGAACCTATTGTAGATAAACATAGTATTGGGGGAATAAATGGTAGAACAACAATGATTATTGTTCCAATAGTAGCTTGTGCTGGATTATTTATCCCAAAAACTTCTTCAAGAAGTATTACTAGTGCTGGTGGAACTGCTGATGCAATGGAAGTTTTGGCGCCAGTAGACTTGTGTTTTGAAAAAATAAAAAAAATTACTGAAAAACACGGCGGGGTTATAGTACATGGTGGCGCAGTTGATTTGGCGCCAGCAGATGATAAGATAATAAGAATAAGACATCCATTGGCATTAGACCCTGAAGGAATGTTAATCGCTTCAGTAATAGCAAAAAAAGCGAGTGTTAGTAGTAAATATGTTGTAATAGATTTGCCCGTTGGTCCATATGCAAAAATAAAAGACAAAAATAATGCTATAAAAATGGCAAAAAAGTTTGTTCAAGTTGGTAAAGAAGTTGGAATGGAAATTGATGCTGTAATAACAAATGGGGAAGAACCATCTGGACTAGCTTTTGGTCCAGCACTTGAAGCAAAATATGTTATGGAAATTCTTGAGGGAAAAAGATTTGATAACTTAGCTCAAAAAAGTTGTGAATTAGCAGGAGCAATTTTTGAGTTAGCAAATTTAACAGGATTAGGCAAAGGTTATGACATGGCAGTTGACATTTTACACTCTGGAAAAGCTCTTGAAAAAATGAAGGATATTATTCATGCCCAAGGTGGAAAGATAGATTCAAGTATCAAAATAATTTTATCACCATTAAATAAAGAAATAAAAGCAAAAGAAAATGGTGTAATACAATCTTTTAATTTAAAAGATTTAACTACAATTGCAAGAATTTCGGGGGCGCCAGCAAACAAACTTTCTGGAGTAATGTTAAACAAAGTAGAAGGAGAAAAAGTGTTCAAAGGAGATGTAATAATGACTATTTTTGCTGAAAACAAACAAAAATTAGAATCAGCACTTGATTATACTATTAAAAATACTCCATACCATTTCAAAAGAATAATTTTAAGTTCTGTTAGAGACTCTGATTAGTATTCTTAATTATTATTTTTAACAAAAATTTTGAATATTTTTAACATTTCTTCAGGGGTTAACAAATAAACTTTTTTGTTTCCTAAAATAATATTGTTAAAATCAATTTTTTTTAACAACATTTTTTTTTCTAGAAAAGGTTTTGCTTGTTTTAATGCTCTGGACAAATCCTTGTTTTTGTGTCTAAAAAGTTCTTTTGCAAAAATAAGAAATTCTTTTGAATTTTCTTTATTATCAAAAACAATTTTTACAACTTCACTCAAACAATTTGGAATAGGAAAAAAAGATTCTTTTGAAATTTTTTCCAAAACACTTATTTTTGAATTAAGATTAATTATTATTGTTAAAAAACCATATTCTTTCATTCCTTCAAAAGCAGTTATTTTTTCAACAAAACCACTATCCAAAACTAAAATAACTAATTCTATTTTTGATAAAACAATTTTTTCTAACAAATCAGACGAAATATGATATGGTGGTAAGGAAACAATTTTGTTAATATTTAATTCTTCAAAATTTTGTTCAAGTATATTTCCATTAATTAAAACAAGTTTTTTTTCTTTAATTTCTTTTTCAAATTCTTTTTTTAATAATTCAATCATTGTTTCGTCTTTTTCAACGGCAACAACCCTACATTTTTCTAATAATTTTTTTGTTAAAAAACCAGTCCCAGGCCCTATTTCAAGTACAACATCACTTTTTTTTAATTTGGCAGAATTAACTAAAAATATTAATAATGCTTCGTTAATACAAAAAAATTGTGAGAGTTTTTTTTCTGGTCTAAAATGATATTTAATCATTAAATCCTGTAATTCATTAAACAAACTCATCGTTAACAACTTTCCTAATATCTTTTATTAGAATAAAAATATGGTTTTGGTATTGAGGGAGGTCTTACAAAAATATAATGTTTGTCTTCAATTCCTTCTAATTCTTCCATTATTCTTTTTACAACAGCTTTTTTTGGATCAGGCACACTCTTAACTCTAGCTATCAAATCACTAAAATTTTCAAATAATTTTTTTTCTCTTTCTTTCAAAACATCTAGCATATGTTTTTTTCCAATACCTGGTAATAATTCTAATTGGTGTCTTTTCAAAGAAATTGCTCTTGCATTATTAAAGAATGTTACATACTTTTTTTCGTTCTCATTTATTATATCTTCAATAGTATCACTTAATTCTGACAAAGAATTTGAAGTCAAGTCTTTGAAAGAAATTCTACCTTTAATTAATTCAACTTTATTTCTATTTTCTTTTCCAATCAAAACTTCTTCTCCTATACTAAAACCACTTCCTATTTTTGGAGTTACCTCTAATAAAGTAAAATATTCTTTTCCAATTACTTGCGCGATTGGCTCAGATTTTAATGCTGATGCTTTTCCGGACGGCATGTAATCTAAGACAATTGCTTTCTCCTCATTCTTTGGAGAATATAACTTATCTTTTTCATCCATTTTATCTAACTCCATACATTATATGATTGATACAATATAAAAACCATTTTTTTTGAAAAAAAGGAGTATTAAATAATAATACTATTCTTTTTCCCCAAATTTCTTCATTTGGGCGACAATTTTATTGAGTTCTTCTTCAGAAACCTCAACATCTTTAGGAACAAATAATTTAACTTGT
This sequence comes from Candidatus Iainarchaeum sp., assembly GCA_028690725.1. Classification (GTDB taxonomy): domain Archaea; phylum Iainarchaeota; class Iainarchaeia; order Iainarchaeales; family JAAZKV01; genus JABIDZ01. Next base: position 2,492 of record JAQVAR010000011.1, on the reverse strand, counting down.
TCAATATTAATAGGTAAAGCATAAACAATTTGATACAATAATTCTTTGTTATCTTTTAAAAAAGAAATTTCTTTTAAAGAATTTATTAAATCATCAGTTTGTTTTTTTGTTAATCTAGCAAATTTTTCAACATATTTCATTGTTAATTCTTGTTCATAATTCAATTCTTTTTCTGATTTTCTATTCTTAAGCAATTCTTTTACTTCAACCAAAGTAACTGGTTCTATTTCAATAACACTTGTTTCTCTCATAAAAATCAACTCAATCTCTTCATATGTACTGGATTAGTAACAACAACAAAATCTTTCTTAATTTTTTTTAATTTTATTTCGTAAGAATTTCCTCTTTTTCCAATAACATTTCCAGTCAAACCATGAAAACTTTTATCAGGCAAACCCGGGTGATAACTTGAATCAATAACAACTTGAACTTTGTCCCCAACAACAAAATCCTCCATAATCTTATTAACAGTAACCTTTGGACCAGTTTTTTTAAATTTAGACCTTGTCTTACCACGTTTACCTGGTTTTCTAACTCCTGCACTAATTTTTGCCATTAAAAACTCACCAAAATATTATCCAATAATAATTATTGAATAGAAAAGATTTATAAAGCTGTTTTTAATAATTTTTCAAAATTATTTTTTTTTAAATATGAATTTTTTGTTTTAGTTTTCTGGCTATCACAAAACAATAGTCAAATTCTTTTGCTAGCAACCCCTTTTTGTAAAGGTGTTACATTCCCAAAATTGATAATGCTTTATCGAGCCAATAAGCGAAGATAATGCTTTGATGAAAATTAACAATTTTCAACGGGCCTGGAGGGAATCGAACCCTCGACCTACTGCTTTCAACGAATATTTTTCCAACTAGTTTCAATCCTCCGTTATTCGCAAATAAGGGGTTCTCAGATATAGTTTGAGTCAGATGTGAACTGGCTGGGTAGTTCTTAGAAGGCAGTCGCCCTATCCACTAGGCTACAGGCCCTAGAATTTATCACTTTGTGATAATCAAATAAAATTGTTTCAAACCAACTTTTTAAAAGTATTGTTTCAATGTTTTTTTTTTTGATTTTTATTGTTATCAATTTTTTTACTTTGCAAATCAAAAATCTTTTTACTCCAAGCAAACTTGGTTTTTTTCCCGAAACAAATTTACTAAGAATATTTGACATTCTTTTTTTAGGAATACTTTTTTTTTGAAATACCTTTTTTATTCATTAGAATAATAGTGCTTTTACTAATAGAAAAAGTTTTCTAATACTTTTATTTTTTCAAATTTTTTTCCAGCGTATAATTAAAAACAATTAGTTGTTAAGATAATTAATGAATTTTAGAGAAAAAATTGTTGAATTACTTTCTAAAGAAACATGTCTTAAAAAAGAAGAAATTGACCAAATTTTAACAATTCCTCCAAAAGATTTTGGGGACTTTGCTTTCCCTACATTTATCCTTGCAAAACAACAAAAAAAAGATCCTGCTATTGTTTCTAATGCGCTTGCTGCTAGTATTTCAGCACCTTTTCTAGAAAAAGTAGAGGCAAAAGGCACTTATGTTAACTTTTTTATATCAAAAGAAAGTCTTTCAAAGAATGTTTTAAAAGACATTTTTTTGGGTAAAAAGCTGTTATTTTCAAAAAAACAAGGTAAGGTAATGGTTGAATATTCTTCTCCTAATACTAACAAACCATTACATTTAGGGCATTTGAGAAATAATTCTCTTGGATTAGCAATATCAAATTTATTAGAATTTACAGGTCATAAAGTAATAAAAGCAAATTTGATTAATGACAGAGGAATTCATATTTGCAAATCAATACTTGCTTACAAATTGTTTGGAGAAAATAAAACTCCTGAAAGTGAAAAAATAAAAAGCGATCATTTTGTTGGAAAAATGTATGTTTTGTTTGACAAAATGAATAAGGAGAAACCAGAATTAAAGTTAGAAGAAAAAGCTCAAGAAATGTTATTAAAATGGGAAAATGGTGATAAGGAAGTTATTGCTCTTTGGAAAAAAATGAATGATTGGGCTATTAAAGGAATGAAAAAAACTTATTCTGATTTTGGAACAAAATTTGATGAAATTTTTTTAGAAAGTAAAATGTTTAAACTTGGTAACAAACAAGAACTAATAAAAGAAGGGTTTGAAAAAAATGTTTTTAAAAAAGAAGAAAATGGTGCAATAATAGCTTTGTTAGAACCAGAATTACCAAACAAAGTTATTGTTAGGGGGGACGGAACATCATTATATGCTACTAATGATTTGGTATTAACTCAATTAAAATTTGAAAAATTTTCTTTGAACAAAAATATTTGGGTAGTCGCAAATGAACAAGATTTGTATTTTAAACAATTATTCAAAATTTTTGAAAAGTTGGGTAGAAAATGGGCAAAAAAATGTTATCATTTAAATTATGGTTATGTTTCATTAACAAGTGGAAGAATGAAATCCAGAGAAGGAACTTTTGTTGATGCGGATAATTTATTAGAAGATT
>JAQVAR010000070.1 GCA_028690725.1 Candidatus Iainarchaeum sp. | reverse complement strand
AGAGAAAGATTTATTTCTAGATAAGAAGAAAATAATTCATCTTCTTCTATTGGTTCTGCTTCTTCTATGTCATAAATTGTAAAATCTTTTTCTTTTTCTAATGCTTCTTTTATTTTTTTAACATGTTTTTTTAATAATGTTTTTTCAATTGCTTTGAACTCAATTATTGCTCTTATTCGCATTTTGAAAGCATCTTTTTCAGCGATTTTTTTTCTTTCTTGTATTTTGTCAACTATTTCTTGTCTCAAACAATATTTTGTTGGATAACCTTGTTTTTTTATCAAATTTAGTTTTAACATTATTTTTAGTTCTTGTGTTAATCTATCATAAGGAATGTTTAATTGTTTATTTAATTCTTCTTCTGTTTTTGGTTCATTCAAAAGCAATAATGCAATTTTTTTTTGTTCATCTGAAAATACTACCATTTTTTTATTCACCAGTAAGAAAAATAATTAATGATTTGTTTTAAAATGCTTACTAAAACAAAAAAAAACCCTAAAAATGTTTTTTTTCACAAAATTTTATTCAATTAACATTTTTTTTAATAATTCTTTTTTTTGAGATAACTGTTCTTTGAACTCAGAATAATTGTTCCAATTGTTTTTTGAATATAAAAAAAAGTCTTGATTTGTTATTAATGTATTAATATAAGAATAATTTTTTTCAAAATCAATCATATTAATGTTTGAATCAGAATTAATTTTTCCAATATACAAACCATTTTGTGGTTCTACTATTGGAGCATTATTTAATTCTATTAAATCTTGTGTTGAAAAAATTTCTTTTTTTGTAAAAGCAATCATACAATGACCATTTACTTTTTGACTTTGAAAATCATACATGTTTCCACAAACAATTATCGGATAAATATAATCTTTTTCTAAAAAAATTTTTTTTGCATTTTCACGATACCAAGTACTAGAATTATTTAACCAATATCTTGTATTTCCTTTTGCCCAAGTAAATAATTTTATTTCTTTTTTTTCTTCCAAACAATCTTTTACAAGAGAATTGTATTCTGCTTTAAACAATAATGAGTAATCTTCACAATCACCACCTTTATTTGAAATAAATTGTTCAATACTTTGCATTTTATCTATTTCTTGAGATGTTTTTGTATCAACTAAATAAGAAAAATTTTGAAATTCATTATTAATTAAAGATAAACAAGCAAGATTTATTTGACAAGAATCAATTGTTTCATTTATACAATTTGATTTTAATTGTAACAAAATGTTTTTTTGTTTTTCTCCAAGAAAAGAGTTTGTTCTAAACCAATCCATTGATTCTTGAATTTCTTTTTCATAATCAACAATTTTTTGTATTGTCAAATCAACTTCTTCTTTCAAAAAAGAATACTCCTCGCCCAATTTTTTATTTGATTCTGACAAATTAAAATATTCTAATTCTAATTGAGAAAGACTTAATTGTAATGAATTATTTTCTTTTTCTAATTCAATAACATTATTTTCCAAATAATTTATTTTTTCAAATGAATTATTTTTGTATTCAAAAAATTCTTCTTCTAATATTTTTTTTTGATTAATAATAAAAAACAATCCAACGCACAGAAAAAAAATTATTAACAAAAATATTATTAAAAAAAGAATCATTTTATTTTGTTTTAATTGAACAACTTTTTTTGTTTTAAACTTGTTTTTTCGCATAAGAAGCTTACAGGAAAAGAATATATAATCTTTTTTATAATAACATTGTTATGAGTTTATTACAATTTGTTAATTTTTTTCTAATGAGTTTTGCTAATGATATTGATTTTAACATCCCAAACGTTGATTTAAATGCTCCAATAATAGAGGATGTTGTGTCTTTTATTCCAGAGGCACCATTATTAATAATTTTTGGAATAATATTAATTGCTATTACAATTTTTATAATCTTTTTTTTAAAAAAGTTCATTGTTAATTCTGTTCTGGGATTAGCTATTTGGGCTGTCGCAGTTTTTATTCTTAATATTGAATTGCCCTTTATTCCTTCATTAGTAATATCAATTATTATTGGTCCTGCTGGCATAGGAACAATGTTATTGTTAAATGCTTTTGGATTATTATTAGTTTGATTTTTATGAGACAATTTAAACAAAATACTCATCTTAGAATTGAATTATTCAAATTAAGAGCCAGAAATTTTTTTCTGTTAAAAGATGGTGATTCGTTAAAAGCAATTACTCTTAGGAGAAAAATTTTGGAAAGTAAAATGAGTAAAAAAGCAAAATTAGTAAAAAAACTTAATATAATTATTAGGAAACATGTTAACTTTGCTAAAAAAATTAATGATATTGAATCACACCCTGAAGATTATTAGATTATGAGGTGCAAAAATGGATTTATTAGATAGTGAAAAACTAAAATCTTTTAGAGAAAAATATTTTGATCATGCTAAAAAACATTTTTTGTTCGAAAATGTTTTGAAAACTAATGGAAATATTGTTTTTGGAAAAGGTAGTGATAACCCAAGAATTGTTTTTATTGGGGAAGCTCCAGGAAAAGACGAGAACAGAATAGGAATACCTTTTGTTGGGAGGAGTGGAAAACTATTAGATAATTGGATTGAATTTCTTGGTTTGAACAAAAAAGATTTTTGTGTTATTAATGTTGTTCCAATAATTCCTTTGAGTAAAGAAGGAGTTATTAGGCCCCCTAATGATGAAGAAATAAACTATTTTTTACCATTTACCGAAAAATATTTAGAATTGTTAGACCCAGAAGTAGTTGTTTTACTTGGTAGGAGTGCTGCTAGTATTTTTGATAAAACACTTAGGGTTGGTGAAACAAAAAATGTTGGAAAATATAATCTTTTTTTCATTTATCACCCATCATATTATTTAAGAAATGGTGGTAAAGGATTCGAATTAGTATTAGAAAAATTAAAAAATTTTCTTGAATCAAACAAAAAAAATAATAAACAGTTTAAATTAAACGATTTTTAAAAAAATAATATTTTTTGTTAAAATAATTATCTGACATAAGGTAGTTTTTCATTTGGTTTTTCTTCTTCTATTGCTTCTAAATGTTGTGTTAATTCTTTAAATGCTTTTTCTATTTCTTTAGAATCTTTTTCTATTGTTTTCATATTAATCTTAAAATTAAATTTTTTACTTAGCACTTCTAAAACTCTTTTTGCGCTACCATGGTCTCCATAAATTAGTTGTGCATTTGTTTCTCCCATCAAACACGCTCCTTTAATATTGTGTAATTGCCCCAAACCAATCATTAATCCTGCTACACCAGAAATTAATCCTTCTTTCTTGTC
>JAQVAR010000010.1 GCA_028690725.1 Candidatus Iainarchaeum sp. | reverse complement strand
CGTCTTTAAATATTTGTCTAACTCTTCCCTCTGCTTCTCCAACAAATTTCCCCATCACTTCAGGAGCAGAAACAGAAATAAAATGTACTTGTGCTTCATTAGCAACTGCTTTTGCTAAAAGAGTTTTACCAGTACCTGGGGGACCATGCATTAATATTCCTTTAGGAGGGATAACTCCAAGTTTTTGAAATAACTCTGGTCTCTTCATTGGCAGTTCAACCATTTCTCTTACTTTTCTAACTTGTTCACTCAAACCACCAATATCTTCATAAGCAACTCTAGAAATTCCTTCAAGAGCATCTTGAACAGGTTTTTCTTTTAGAGAAAATTGTGTTACATCAGTTACTTTTACTATTGTTCTTGGTTGAGTATCAACAACCCTGTAAATAAAACCAGAACCAAAAACGCTAACCCAAACATTATCACCAATAGTCAAAGGTCTTCCCAAAAAAGATTTTTTTAATATTCTCTCATAACCAGAAGCTATTATTCTAACTTCTTCTGTTGGTGCTAAAACAACTCTTTTTGCCTCTTTTGGAATACTTTTCACAATTTTTACTCTTTCACCAAGGCTAACACCAGCATTGTGTCTAATAATAGAATCCATTCGAATAATTTCTTTGCCCTCATCTTCAATTCTTGCGGGCCAAACAATAGCAGCTGTTTTTTTTGTACCAACAATTTCTATTATGTCTCCAGAAGTAATTTCTAATTCATTCTTTGTTTTCTTGTCAAGAGTAACAATATTTCTACCAACATGAGTTGGGTCAGGATCTTGAACCTGTAAAATAACTTCTTTATTATTCATAACAAACTCTCTTAACTAAGAAGCATTTAAAAAGAATTAAAAATGTAATCAATTAATGATTTTTGGTATTAACAAAAGTCAATTTTTCCATTTGGAATTAATGAAAGAATTTCGCTATTTGAAAAAAACAATTTTTTTTCACCAAACTTTTTTTGAATTTCTAAAGCAATTTTATTTTTATCTTTATTTCCTTGTTTTAATTCAATAATATTAATACATTTTTTTTTAACTGCAGATAATGGACCACCCATCAATAATTTTTCTTTTTGATTAAAACCAATTGCAAAACTTATCATAGTTTTTTTAAACCAATTTCTTTCACCATAAATCATAAATGAACCGGTTGAAAGACTTGTTCCAGTAGGAGCTCTTTTTGAAACTTGTTCTGGTTTTACTGAGTATGCATCAGCATTTGATTGACCTAATTCAAAAGCTTTTGAAAAAGTTACTGCAAATTGTGCTGTTTCAATTAAAGTTGTTTGTGGAACAGAACGAATTTTTCCACTCTCATCTCTTGTTTTTATAACACAATGTGGAGCACCAAAAACTTCAGCATGAAAATAAACATCTTCTTTTTTCATATGATTTTTTATTATATTTTCATTCATTTGAGCATTTTTTCCACCAATAACCAAAAAATTATCACTTGAAAAAAACCACCTAAATTTTTCAAACCATTTTTTCTTTCTATTAGAAAAAATTTCTTTTTTCAACAAATTCTTATTTTCTTTTTGTTTTTGAAATTCTATTGCTTTGTTTAAACCTAAAATTTTTTTTCGAACTAATTTTGATTTTTCAAAATAATTAGTAGCATTCTCTTCTAATGATTTGTTTAAATCTAATTCTAATTCCATTTTTGTTCACTCAAAAAAAATTTTTAGTCAAGAGCTGCTTTTTCTCTCAAAATTTTTACTATTGAATCAGTTCTGGATCCTCTTTTAAAAGTTGGCTCAGTTAAATAAAATACTTGTCTGTCTTTAACAACATCATAATAATTAGGAAGTTTTTTTACATAATTTTCTTGAAGATTTTTGTGATATGATTCAACATCTTTGTAAAATTGGGTGCTCATAACATTAAAATTACCAGAACCCATTATTGAACTCAAATGACAAACATGAGGATCTTTTTCAACAATTTTTAAATATTCTTCAATTAATTCTGATTTAGAAAAATCTAATTGTAATAATTCAACAGCTTCTAATTTGTATTCTAATTTCCAAAAAGCTATTTTTGGGCCATAACCAACAATAACCTTCTCATTTTGTAAAAAATTAATTGAACTTTTTATTGTTGCTAAATGATATTTTGTTTTTGATTTTATTCTTCTCAAATTGGGTTGTGTTGCACCCCTATCTAAAAGCGCCTTAATTATATTCAAACGAATTTCATCATCAATTCTCATCTTTTGAGCCATTTAAACACCAAATACCCTACATTATTAATACTAACATAAAAGTATATCAAAAGTATTTTAAATACTATTTTTGTTACATCAAAAGAATATCAATACTTATTAACATGAATCACCAATATTAAGAATATAGTATTTGTAGGAGGGGATAGTTAGGAGAGTTGAGAAAAAAAAGGTTTTTGAGAAAGTGAATAGGAATTGTGGGCTGGCTCACCAGGCTAACTAATTTTAAGCTCACAGTTTTTGTTCACGGAAATAAATAATTCTTATTTTGAGTAATTCTAGTTTTTCTGTACGATTACATTTTAATAAAAAATCATTTTTTAGTATTTTTATTCTCTTCTTTTTTTTTAAAATTTTTCCAAGATTCTTTTGTTTTACAAGACATGTTAAGACACATTTTGTATTCAAATCTTCCGTTCTTAACTTTTATTACGGGTTCATTACATTCAATACAAAGATCATCAGTTGTTGTAATAACTCCTTTTTGTGGAAGAGGATAAGAATTATTACAATTTGGATAATTAGAACACCCAACAAATCTTTTGCCAGATTTACCTTTTCTAATAACCAAGTTTCCTTTATTGCATTTATTACAAGACCCAATAATATTTGTTGTATGAATTGCTTTTCTTATATCAATCCTAATAACTTCTTTTTGCTTTTGTATGGTTTCAAGAATTAACCCCAACTTATTTGAAGAATCATTAACAACAAGATTCATTTCTTTTTTTCCAGCAGCTATTTCATCCATTTCTTTTTCTAATTGCGAAGTCATTTTTGGTTTAGTAACAATATTACAATTTTTTTCTAAAGAATTAATAATTGCAAAAGCAATTTCACTCGCTTCAATACTTTTATTACCAAAAATATATTTTCTTGAATAAAGTTTTTGAATAATGTTTGGTCTAGTTGATTTTGTACCAAGATTATATTTTTCCATTAATTTAATCAAAGATGATTGACTATAATGAGATGGGGGCAAAGTTTCTTTTTCAAGCAAAGTTATTTTTAAAACATTTATTTTATCACCAACATTTAATTTTGGCAAAATAACTTCGCTTAATTTACTATAAAAATAAATTGATTTCCACCCAGATTCAATTATTGTTTGACCACGTGCAACAAACTCTTCTTCTTTTCCAAATAATAAAACAGAAACATTCTGGGTTACAGCTTGTTTATACAATGTTGCGAGAAAACGCCTACAAATTAATTCATAAATACGCCATTCATCTTTATTCAAAATAGATTTTTTTACAGCAACTACAGGATAAATTGGTGGATGATCCTTCGTTTCTTTTCCCCTACTAGGAATAATTTTTTCTTGTGACAAAATTTTTTGAACATCATCAACAAAATCAGGAATAGAAGCAAGTTTGTTAACAATTTCTTTTAAATTAAGAGAAGCAGGATATGCTTTATTATCAGTTCTTGGGTAAGATGTAAAACCTTTTTGATATAATGATTCAGCAATATCCATTGCTTTGCTCGCAGAAAAACCAGTATTTGCTGCTGCTCTTAAAAATTCAGTTGTATTAAAAGGAACTGGTTTTTTCAAAATTTTTTCTCTAGTATCAACTTTTTTTACTACAAGCTCTTTAATATTTTTTTTAATTATTTTTTCAGCTTTTTCTTTTTCCCAAAATTTGTCCTCTTTATGAGACGCAGAAAATTCTTCTCCCTCTTCCCCTTTTTTACAATTAGTAATAATTTCCCAATATTTTTTTGTTATGAAAGCATTTCTCTCTTTTTCTCTATCAACAATTAAAGCAAGTGTTGGTGTTTGAACCCTACCAACACTGAGAAAATTTTTTCCTAATTGACCAGAAACAATGGAAAAAAATCTTGTTAGAACAGCACCCCAAATCAAATCAATTTCTCTCCGAGCATTTGCAGAATAAGCAAAATTATAATCAAATTTTTCTAAATTAGAAAAAGATTTTTCAATATCTTCTTTTGAAATAGCAGAAAAATAAGCTCGTTCAATTTTTATTTTTTTGTTTGATTGCTGAGCATAAGTAATTGCTTCTAAACCTATTGCTTCACCCTCTCTATCAGCATCAGTAGCAATAATAATTCTATCAGAATCTAAAGAACTATTTTTAATACAATCAATTATTCTAAATTCTTTATTTGAATAAATTATGGGGGCAGAAACTAAATTTTCTAAAGGAATAGACATCCAATTAGAATACTCTTTTGGAAACTCAACATCACTAATATGCCCACGTAAAGGAATTAATCTTGTTTCAACCCCCTTCCAATTAAAATCAAAAACTTTTGCTCCAAGAACATTTTTTTGAGAAACATTACCATCTGCTAAAAGAGAAGCAATCCTTTCACCAGCAATGGCTTTTTCAGAAATAATGAGTTGCATTAAAAAGCAATGATAAAGAAATTATTTTAAACCCCAATTAAAAAAAATAATTTTAAAAAAAAGGTTTAATCAAACAAATCAAATTTTATTTTGCAAAATTTTGCTTGGAAGAGTAGAAGATTTTTTTATTTCACTCAAAACAACCATTGTCTTTAAATCAATTATACCGTCAATCAATCCCAATTGAGAAATAAATTTTTCAGCAGTTTCTAAATTAGGAACTATTAATTTCGCAATTAAATTATACTCTCCCAATACTTGATAAAGTTCAAGTACAAAATCAATATTATTTAACTTTTTTAAAATATCTTTATTTTTTGAAACTTCGCTTCTTATTTGAACAAAAATTGGATTTTCATATCCCAAAGACCTATAATTAAGATCAACAGTAATACCAGAAATAATATTTCTTCTTTTCAAAGATTCAACTCTTTTTTTTATTGCAACATCAGTTAATTTAGTTTCCCTAGCAATTGCTGAAAAACTTGCTCTACCATCCAATAATAATGCTTCTAAAATAATATAATCAATCTTATCCAAAATATTACTCAAACCAAAAACCCCCAACACAGTTCAAAAAACAAAACATAATATTAGTATATTGAACCAAAAGGCTTTATAAAATTAGTTTTTCTAATAAATACCAAAAAATAGTTTAGGATTTAATTGTTTCTAATAACAATATGGATATGGAGTTAATAGAAGAAAAAATACAAATAATCGCAAAAGAAATGCAAGAAGCTAACGCATCACAATGGACAATAACAAAAATAATAAAAGAATTAAATGAACTTGAAATAAAAAATGAAACAAAATTAAGAAAAATTTCATTAGAAAAATTAAAAAGTTTAGATCCTGAAGCGGGCCAAACATACGAAGCATTTAGTAAGATGAAAGTTTATACAACAAAAGAAAATATTCAAAATTTTAACAGAGGAAATATAATAAAATCTTTATTAAAAGAAACAAGCATTTCAAGAAACATAGCAGAAAAAATAACTGGAGAAGTTGAAAACCAAATAAAAGATTCAAAAATAAATTTTCTTACAACAGCACTTATAAGAGAAATGGTTAATGCAAAATTAATAAATTATGGTTTTGAAGAAATAAGAAATGATTATGCCCGACTAGGAGAACCCGTCTATGAAATAAAACAAAAAATAAATAACGAACCATATGCAAACGAACAAACAAAAGAATATAATTTGTTAAAAATCATTCCAAAAAAAATAGTAAAAAAACAATTCAATGGAGAAATATTTATAGAAGATTTAGCAGGTTTCACATCAAAAATATTTTCATACGCATTTGTATGTGAAAAAAAAGAATCGTTAGAAAAAACAATAATTTCTAATATTGGAAATCTTATAAAAAAAAGAAAATTTTTTTACCTAACGCCAAATTTGTTTGGATTAACTTTTGTAACAGCCCCTTTTTTAAAAAAAGATTTTCAAACAAAAAAATCAGCAAAATTAATTAATGAACTTTTTAAAATTCCTGAAGAAGGGTTTGTAAATTCATTAGAATTATTTACCCCAACAAGATTACAAGAATATTCAGAATACAAATTAAAAGCAGTAGAATTATCAAATTTATTGTTGGAACAAGAAAATAGTGTTGTTCAAATAGATTCAAAATATTGTTTAAAATTAATTGAGCAAAAAGAAAAAAATTTTTTGATTTTGAACAACTCAAACGAAGAATATTTTGCATTAAACAACAAATTATTTTCAACTACACAAGGAATTGATTTATTTGTTAATATAAATTTAGAAAAATTAGCAGAAAAAAATGAAGATGATTTTTTTTCAAAAATAGAAGATATTTTAGAAGATATAAAAAAGTTAAAAGAAATAAAACAAAAAGAACTTTTATCAAAAAAATATTTGAATGAATTTAATATAAGTGAAATGAAAACAGGCATAGGATTAACAAATATTTTTACAATTTCAAATAAGTTTTCAGAAAATAAAACGAAAGAATTCGCAAACAAAATATATAAACAATTTTCAAAAGAAAACGAAATGTTATTATTTGGGATTGCTAGTAAAGAAGCAAAACAAAAATTTGAAAAAACATTAAAAAAAGAAATTTTTTCACACGAAGTAATGGGTTTCGAAGAATGTCTTAATTCAAAAAAATGTTGTTTTACAGGAAAAGTAAAAACATTAAAAGAAGCAAATGAACTTATAGACAAAAAAGTAAAACAAATATGTTTTCAAGGAAAAAATTAAAGTATAAAAAATTCAAAAAATTATATTTTTCCATTTTTAGATTTTTCTCTTAATCTAATGGCATTAATTTTAACAATTTTTTTAGGTTTAACTTGTGCACTTAAAACTTCTGATTGTTTAATCAAATTAAATTTTAAAACAAACGCATAAGATTTTAATTGCTCAATAAAAGGTACTAAAAAAATTAAAACTAATACAAAAGAAACAATAACCCCTGGTAAAAATAATAACTCTAGCGCAAATTCAATCAAAATAATTAAAGACAATATTATAGCACCAAGAAAAATAATAATAATACTAAGCAAAAAATTGTTTTTCCAAAATAACAAACTTTCTTTTATTGCAAAAAATAATTTTTTTTCATCAAGAACAATACTTTGTGGAACATACATTAACAATGAAGAAATTATTAAAGAAATTAATGAAGATATTAATAAGAAATTAAAATATAAACCAAGTAATAAAATTGTATAAATTAATAATGAAAGAAAAAAATAAAAAACAAATATTTTTACTGAAACATTTTTTAACAAAACATTCCAATATATATCAAAATCCATTCTTTGTACATCTCGTTTAGTAGAATAAACTGTTAATGAAACAAAAAAAGAAAAAAAATAAAGAAAAATTAACCCAAGCAATAATCCAAAAATTGTTATTATAGATTCATTATAAATTAAATGAACTGTCCCAGAAGACAAAAAAAATTGATTAAAAAATAAAAATAATATTACAAAAATAAAAAGAATTCCATAACTAAACGCTACTTTTATATTGTTTTTATACTCTTCAATTGACTTGTTTAAAACTAACCTAATCATAATCAAATATTTGCAAAAAAAGGTTTAAAAAAAGGTTATTTTAATTTTTCTAAAATTTCTCCTTTAAAAAAATGAGGAAAAGCAGTACTAATCTTGATTTTAACAAATTCTCCAAAAAAATTGTTTACTAACACAGGAGAATAATTGTCAGTTCTAGCAACAAAACCATTATTTTTTGCTTTTTCAGAAACAAGCGCCCGAAATTCTAACTCCTCCAATTTTTTATTCTCATCAAAAAATAGTTTTTTAGAAAAATCAGATAATATTTTACTTCTTCTTTTTTTTTCACTCTCAAGAATTTGCTCTTTTAATTTCGACGCAACAGTTCCTTCTCTTTTGCCAAACCTAGAAATATTTAAAACATTTGGTTTAATCTTTTCAATTAATTTTAAAGAATTTTCAAAATCTTTTTCTGTTTCTCCTGGAAAACCAACAATAATATCAGTAGAAATTCTAATATTAGGGATTCTTTTTCTAGAATAATTAATTGCATCAATAAAATCTTTTTTTGAAGATTGACGATTCATTTTTTTCAAAATTTTATCAGAACCACTCTGAACTGGTAAATGTAAAAATTTGTATAATCTATCATCTTTAAATAATGGAATCAAACCTTTTCTAATTTTTTTGAAATGCTTAGGATTCATCATCCCCAACCTAATCCTATAATTACCATTATTTTTCAATAATGTTTTAATTAATTCTGGCAAATAATAACCAGTGTCAAAACCATAACAACCCAAATCTTGAGAAGTAATCCAAATTTCTTTAGAAGTTTTTAAAGCTCTTTTAAAAGAATCATTAATTTCTTTAATTGAATAAGAATGTAATGCCCCTCTAGCAATTTTAGTAGAACAATAATAACAATTTCCAACACAACCCACACTTATAGGAATAATTGAAATATTTTTATGAGATTTTTCTTCAATTATTTTTGGTGAAAAACATTCTTCTTTTAAAGAAAAAAAATTTGCAAGTGATTCTAACTTAGTATCTAAAACAATCAAATCTTTTGAAATATTTTCAATTTTTTTTTTATTTGTTTTTGCAAGACAACCAGTAACAATAATTTTTGCATTCTTCTTTTTATTATTTAATAAAAAATTTATTCTTGAAAGCATTCTTTGTTCAGTAACCATTTTCACAGAACAAGTGTTAATAATAATAAAATTTGCTTTTTTAAAATCTTTTATTCTTTGAAAATTATTTTTTTTTAAAAAACCAGAAATTTGTTCAGTTTCACCAATATTAAGTGAACAACCATAACCTTCTAAAAAAAAACTTTTCATAAAATTAAAAAAATATTAAAAAATTATTTTTTTTCCAAAAAATTTATTGTAAATAATGGAACCCAAGCTAAAATTACACCAATAACAAATGTTAAAAAAATATTTTTTCTTAGTTCAGCCCAATAATCAATCATTATTAACTGGGTCACAGTGTTCCCACCGGTTCTTTGAATTTGAGCAACATACTCTTCATTTAATTGATTCACTGTTTCATTACAAGATTGTGTACTATTATCAAAGCAAATAAATAATCCAACATTTAAACCTTGTCTAGAATTTAATGTAGCAATTTCTCCATTATACCAGTTAAGAGTAATATAATGACCAACTAACAAAAAAATAATCAAAATTATTACAAAAAAAATGCTTGAAGCTTCTTTCGTTTTAAAATAATTATTCCACCATTTTATACCAAAAAAGGCAAAAACAAAACCAGCTATTGGAGCAAACCAATAAAACAATGAAACCCAAGTGTTATAGGGAAGAACTAAATTAATTATTGGAATATTTTTTAAACCACTCAAAAAACTATTTGCCACACAAACATTGTTTACTTGACTGGGCGCAACAAAAATATTTAAACAAGCCCCACCAAAAAACCACATTAAAAAATATGCAATAAAAAACCACACAACAACAAGCAATAAGAACTGTTTTTTATCAAATATCTTCATTCAAACACCAATAAAAAAAGTAATAATATTAAGCTTTTAAGTGTTGCTAATAAAACTAATTTAAAGAAAAAACACTTTTTGGGTTAAAAACAAATCCTCTTTTAAGTCTTATCCAATAAAAAATTATTATGGAAGAAATGGAATTACCATGGGTTGAAAAATATAGACCAAAAAAAGTTGAAGATGTTGTAGGGCACGACGAACTAATAAAAAGAATTAAGAGCTACGTTGATAGAAGAAACGTTCCAAATTTGTTATTTTCTGGACCTGCTGGAACAGGAAAAACTTCTTCAAGTATCGCATTAGCAAGAGAATTATTTGGACAAAATTTTGAACAAAATTTTTTAGAATTAAACGCAAGTGATGATAGAGGAATAGATATTGTTAGAAACACAATAAAAGATTTCGCTAGAACCCTTGCTTTTGATTCAGGATTTAAAATAATATTTTTGGATGAATGTGACGCTCTAACAGGTGATGCTCAACAAGCATTAAGAAGAACAATGGAAAAATATACTAAAACTTGTAGATTTATTTTATCATGCAATTATTCTTCAAAAATTATTGAACCATTACAAAGTAGATGTGTTGTATACAGGTTTAAACCATTAAACGGAGAAGATATCAAAAAACAAATTCAAGTAATTTGTAAAAAAGAAAAAATTGATATTGATGAAAAAGCATTAAACGCTATTAATTATGTTGCACAAGGAGACCTAAGAAAAGCAATAAATGTTTTGCAAGCAGGAGCAAGCATAAATAAAAAAATTGAAGAAGAAACCATTTACAATGTTTCTTCAAGAGCAAGACCAGAACAAGTACAAGAAATGATAATATTAGCATTAGAAGGAAAATTTTTAGAAGCAAGAAAAAAATTAGACCAATTAATGTACGAATATGGGATGAGTGGAGAAGATATAATAAAACAATTGTACAGAGAAACAATGGCTTTAGAAAACAAGATTGATGACAAAACAAAAATTGATTTAGTTGATACTATTGGAGAATATGATTTCAGAATGGTTGAAGGTGCTAATGAAAGAATACAATTAGAAGCACTACTAGCACAATATATGAAATATAAAAAATAAAAAAAAAATTCAATAATAAAAAAAATATTACAAAAAATTTTAAACAAAAAAAATAATATTTATATAATTTAAATGAGATGTTGGGTAAATTATTATGAAAATTGTTTGTCTTGATTTGGAAGGAGTACTAATCCCAGAATTTTGGGAAGAATTTTCAAAAAAAACAAAAATTCCCGAATTAATGAAAACAACACGTGATGAACCAAATTATGATAAACTAATGAAAATGCGAATAAAAATATTAAAAAAAAATAAATTTGGTTTAAAAGAAATTAATAAAATCGTTTCAAAAATGAAACCATTTAAAAAAGCACCAGAATTTATTAAATGGCTTTGTAAAAGAGCACAACCAGTAATACTTACTGGCTCATATTATGATTATATAATGCCTTTAATGAAAAAATTGAATTATCCTTTCTTGATAGCAAATACATTAAAAATTGCACCAAACGGAGAAATAATAGGATACAAATTAAGAGAAAAAGATGGAAAAATAGAAATGGTTCGTAGATTTCAAAAAGCAGGATATGAAGTAATAGCAATAGGCGACTCTTTTAATGATGTAAAAATGTTAGAAGGTGCAAACAAAGGGATATTGTTCAAAGCAACTCAAAAACTAATTGAAGAAAAAAAAGAAATGATTCATGCAGAAAAATTTGAAGAACTAAAAAAAATATTACAAAAAATTTTGTAATAATTTGTTTAAACAATTAGAACCATTGACTCAATCTTGTTTGTGTTTTAAAATGATTTATTAAAGCAGATTTTTTTTTATACTGATTAATTGGAACTTTTAATTTTTTTGACAAAAATTCTAATACAATATCAATATTAGAAAATATTATTGGTTTTTCTTGCAAAGCATGCCTAACATTTTCACGAATTTGCCAAACTCCGAGCGGGATAACATAATCTTTACCAATTTCTCTAAAAACAATTGCAGCAGCACACTCTTTTTTTTCTGACAAATATTCTGTAATAGCCAGTCTAGAAGCAAAATATGCTCCTTCAGTTTCTTTTGGATACCCTTTCAACCCATTATTTAATTCACAATCAGACAATATTTGAAATTCTTTTGAAGAAGAAGTCCATACCCCCCCAGGCAACCAAACTTCTATTTGTTCAAAAGACCAAGCAAAAGGTAATAACAAAACCCAAAAATCATTATCTAAATAATTAGAATGAAATAATCTAAAAGAATCAATTATTTTGTTTTGAGACAAATTATTTTCTATAAAATGTTTTGAAATATTAGAATCAACAGCAGTAATACTCCACCTAGTAGGAACAATTTTTCTATCTTTTTTTACACCTAATGCACCAGAGGAAAGAACTTTGGCTAAAAAAGAAACTGGAAAACCATTTTTGAATAATTCAATTAAAGCAGTATTAGACTTCGCATCAGTATCTGAAAAAAAATAATCAACCTTTTTTGGA
Organism: Candidatus Iainarchaeum sp.; assembly: GCA_028690725.1. Classification (GTDB taxonomy): domain Archaea; phylum Iainarchaeota; class Iainarchaeia; order Iainarchaeales; family JAAZKV01; genus JABIDZ01. Next base: position 3,125 of record JAQVAR010000010.1, on the reverse strand, counting down.
ATACTAATATTTTCAGTAAAAGACAATTTTTCTAATTCTGCAGAAGGACCCATTGGTGCAGAAAAAGAATCAAACTTTGTTTCTTGTTTAGGAATTTTTTTTAACGAAACATCAATATCAATTAAAGATTCTGACATAGCAATTTCTTGAAAATCAAGTAATTCATAATTAGGATTACTTGCAAAAGAAACAGGAATAGTTTTATAACTTCTCAACAAAGACTCGCGAAAAGAAATTATTTTTTCTTGAGACAAACCAAACCATTCTTCAGGTTTATCAGAAATAGGAGAAATCTCTTCAGGCAAAGCTGAAAGAGGCGCAACAGCAACATTCGGATAATTTTGCCAAGAAACAAAAAAACCGGGTGGAGTGGCCCCAAAAAAAGAATTATTTTTTATTTTAGAAATTATCTTACTAGAAGAAAAATTTTTTTCAAGAATAGGACATTTTTTTAAACCACAAAGCAATTTTCCCTTACATTTAACACACAATTCGGGAGAAATCATTTCAAACACTATAATAATTAATAAACAAACATTTAAATAAAACCAAACATAATTGCTTTTTCAAAAACAAAAAAGTAAATAGCTTTTTATTTCTTTTACAATAAAATATTTGTATGCCTTTGAAAGGATTCGTAGAACAAACAAGAAAAACCAACTTGTTAATGGAAAAAAATGCTATGAACAGGAATAAAACTGATTCCATAATTGATATTAGCGACGGAAAAGAAATTCCAAGAGAAAAAATTAATGAAATAAAAAATAAAAATAATTCAAATAACACTTTTTTTAATAATAAAACAAAAATAAATCAAAATTTGAAACCAATAACAAATTTTGAAAAAGAATATTATAACAAACAAAAAGAATATCAAAATTATAATCAAAACAAAACTAATTCTAACAATATTTCAAAACAAATTATTGATGAAAGACACGGAAATATTATTGCAAATGTTATAAGAGAAAGTGGAAATGATGGTCAAAAAACTAGTTGGGAAAATTGTAAATACAAAAAAGAATGTGATGGAATTATTTATTGCAAAGAATTTCACTCATTATGTGGGAAAGAAAAATGTAAAAGAGCAACAAGATAATCTATTTGAAATAAAAAAAGATTTGAAAATTATTTTAAGCCAATAAAATAAATGTGTAAATTGTTACATACAAAATTAAATTGCTTTTAAATATAATAAAAAACAATGAATTTCTATGAAACAAAAAAATTATTTAAGTGAGTCAGCCACTAACTAACAAACTATTTGATTTATTGAACTTAAGAATTAGTTTTAAAGCCTTTTTGAACAAAAAAATTCTTGAAAAAGGTGAAAAAAATGAGTGAAAAAAAACTAGAGGCATTTTGGCATACAACAGCACACGTTTTTGCAGAAGCAATAACAGAATTATATCCTAACACAAAAATTGCTATTGGCCCGCCAATAGAAAATGGTTTTCATTATGATTTTGAATTAGAAGAAAAAATAAAAGAAGAGGATTTAAAAAAAATCGAAGAAAAAATGAGTGAAATAATAAAAAGAAAAGACAAAATGGAAAAAAAAGAAGTTAGTGTTAAAGAAGCAAAACAATTGTTTAAAAATAACAAATACAAAATAGAAATGATAGAAGATTTAGAAAAAAAAGGAGAAAAAAAAATTTCTATTTATACTAATGGAAAATTTGTAGATATGTGCAAGGGCCCACACATAAAAAATACTAGTGAAATAAAAGCTTTCAAATTATTAAAAATTTCTAGCGCTTATTGGAAAGGAGATGAGAAAAACAAACAATTAACAAGAATATATGGAATTAGTTTTCCGACAAAAGAAGAATTAGACAAATGGGTAGATTTTAGAAAAAAAGCTGAAGAAAATTCAAACATAAAACTTGGAAAACAACTTGATTTATACATGATAAGTGAAGATGTTGGGAAGGGACTTCCAATATGGTGCCCAAACGGAACAATGTTAAGAATGCAACTTCAAGATTTTTTAGTTAAAGAACAACAAAAAAGAGGATATGGATTTATTATCACCCCACATATTGGAAAACTTGATTTATTCAAAAAATCTGGGCACTGGCAAAATTATAGAGAGATGATGTATTCCCCAATTAAAATTGAAGATGAAGAATATTTGTTAAAACCAATGAATTGTCCTTTTCATATCCAATATTACAAAAAAGATTTAAGAAGTTATAGAGATTTGCCAATGAGATTAAGCGAAATGGGAACAGTATATAGATATGAAAAAAGTGGTGAATTAAGTGGTTTATTAAGAGTAAGAGGTTTTACACAAGATGATGCACATATTTTTTGTACACAAAAACAAGTAAAAGATGAATTTGGAGGGGTATTTGATTTTGTTATACATGTTATGAATATTTTGAATCTAAATAAGTTTAGAGTAAGAGTTGGGACAAGAGACCCAAATAAAGAAAAATATGTTGGCCCTCAAGAAAATTGGGAAAGAGCAACAAAAGAAATAATTGAAGTCTTAAAAGATAAGAAAATTGATTATACTATTGAAGAAGGAGATGCTGCATTCTATGGACCAAAGGCAGACATCGTAATAAATGACGCCCTTGGAAGAGAATGGCAAACAGGAACAATACAATTAGATTATAATTTACCTGAAAGATTTGATTTAAATTATGTTGGAGAAGATGGAAAAAAACACAGACCAATAATGATTCATAGAGCACCATTTGGAAGTTTTGAAAGATTTGTTGGGATAATAATTGAACATTATGGTGGAGCATTTCCAACATGGTTATCACCAGAGCAAACAATAATTTTGCCAATATCAGACAAATTTTTAGATTATGCAAAAAAACTAAATTCTGAATTAATTGAAGAAGGAATAAGAAGTAAATTAGATTATAGAAAAGAAACTTTAGGCTATAGAATAAGAGATGCACAAAAAATGAAAATACCTTACATACTTGTTATTGGAGCAAAAGAAATTGAAAATGAAAGTGTTGCTGTTAGAAATAGAAAGGGCGAACAAGAAATAATAAAAATAAAAGATTTTTTAGAAAAAATAAAAAAAGAAATAAGAGAAAAAAAATAATTGTTGATTTTATGAATAATAAAAAAATTTGTTTTACTATTGCTGAAGCAAGAGA
>JAQVAR010000069.1 GCA_028690725.1 Candidatus Iainarchaeum sp. | reverse complement strand
GATATTGCAACAGAAATTGGTAGAAAAAATGGTTTGAACGCACAACAAATAATAGAATTAAAAGAAAGAATAATATCAAATATTCCTGAAAATAAATATGGGGAAATGGTAGGAAATATACAATCAAGAGTAGCAACAGGGGGAAGAAATTCAACAATGCAAACATTCACAGACCAATCAGTGTTAAAAGGAAATATTAAAGCAACAATAAATGATGCAACTAATAGAACAATAAGAGAAAGTGCTGATGATTTATTTAGATTAACAACAGATCAATATCAAAAACTAGCACAAGAATTGAGTGCTGATGTAGGATCAAGAATAACACCAACCAATTTAGCAAAGAGAAGTATAACAGATAGGATAAAGAACTTTTTTAGTACAAGAATGCTTGGAAGCATTGCAAGAAGCATTGGTTGTGGAGCATTAGCAAACATAGTAGGATTTTACAATTACAACAAACAATTAGGAGTAACAGCAGAAGAAATGAGTAAAAAATTAAATATATTACCAGAAGGAACATTAGAAAAAGGAAAAACATACAAGATGATAATAGAAACAAGAATTAGTGGAGAAACGGAAGAAGAAGATGGAGGATTAAAAGCAATGTTAATATTAGTTGATAATGATAAACAAAGAAAAGAAATGGGAATTGCTCTAAGCGAACAAAAAGACAAAGAAATAAATGGAATAAAATTAAAATGGAACACAGAACTAAATGAAAAAAGACCAGAAGAAAGAACATTAAGTGAATATTATATGACAACTGACCCAGCAGAATTAAGAGAAAGATTGAAAAATGTTGGAATAGAAAAAACAAGAATAGAAATAATAATGAAAATGATAGGAAATTCTTACACACAACAATTGGTTAAAAAATATACTCAAGAAACAATCAACGTTAATGAAGAACCAATAAGAGAAGAAATAATAGTAGCAATAACATTAACAGAAAATCCAACAGAAGGAGAATTAAAAAGAGAATTAGAAGGACAAGAAAACAAAATAAAAACACAATTAGAAAAATTAGCAAAAATACTTGAAAAAAATGATAGTATGAATATAACAAGAGAAGTATCAAAAGAAATGTACGAAGAAGAAACAAAAGAAAAAATATTTTACACAGTAACAAATGGATTAAAACCATTACAAATAAGTGTGAGACAATAAAAAATTTTAAAAAAGCAAACTATTTTTAACCAGAACAACGTTTTTCTATTATGAAAATATTGAATTCAAAAGGATTTAACCTTTTTTCAGCATTAGTAGCAGCAATATTGTTAATGACTGGAGTAATACTAGTAAACATGCTTATTAATACAGAAGAAACAATAGGAACAGAAGCATATTTAATGACAAATAATTTTAGTTTGAGTGATGCAGCAGCAATAGCAAGAGCAGATGCATTACAAACATTTAATTATAATCTTAGAAAACAATTAGAAAATTATTTAACAATAGATGAAGAAGATATAGGTAGCGCAAGTGCATTCAATGTTATTAAAACGGATGATATAAGAACAGGAGAAACGTGGGAAAAATTAAAACAAAATTTTGAAAAAAGTATATTGTTAGCAGAAAGCACAGATACACAAAATAATTTTGAAGCAGTAATACAATGGACTGCAGAAAGAACAATAAATCAATTTGTTGAAAGTAGATATGGTAAATATAATATAACTTTGGATGAAAGTGATAAAAGTATTGCAACAACAAATTTAGAAGAAGTACTAATAAAAACAATAAGAGAAAATAGAGAAGAAATAGATTTTTTAGAAATAGTTGGTTGTAATGAAAGTGAATGTGAAATAGGAACTTTTTATTTTATAATACCATTAGACAAAATGAAACCAGAAGAATATGAAAAATTACCATTAATTGTTGTAAAAGATCTTGTGTCAGGAGAAGAAATAAAATTTCCAATATTACCAAAAACAAGATTGAATATTTATGTACCATTAAGATTCTTCAAAGCAATATATGAAGCTTGGAAAAAAAATTCTAGCGCAATAATAGATTTTGAAGACCTTTTAAATAATGGTCAAACATTAAAAACAGGAATGCTAGGTTATTGTGATATTGGATGCGAACCAAGAAATAATCCTTTAATAGCAGGAGGAACAGATTGGGAAAGTAGTAATTGTATAGGAATTTCAGGATCGCAAATAATGCAAGAAATAACCAATACAAATAATGCAAATTCATTATTATATAATTCAAAATATGTTATTGGTCAAAGAAATGGGGCAAATGAATTAAATGGTTTTGCAAGAGCAAACATTTGTTCAAGTGCAGAAATAACATACTCTGCATTTAATTATCACGGAATAGGTGGAATAAATAATGAAAAAACTTTTTTAAATTACAATTTAGAAGAATCAAGAGGACTACCAGAAAAAAGTTCAATGGGAATAAAAAAATATGCTAATTGTCCATTTAATAATATTACAACAACAATAATTTCAAAAAATACAAAAGTAATTGAAGGAACAGGGGCAGGAGCAACATTAGATTGTGCAAGCATAAAACAAGTAAACGCGGAAATAATTTTTGAAGATAATGACCTATTATATTTGGTTAGCGGAACAAAAAATTTTTATGCAATAGGAATAACAAGCAAAGAATTTCCAACACAAGAAGAAGATTTAGGAATATGTATTAATGGAAGTAGTGATGGAAGTGATAAATGCAAAAAAAAATAAAATCAAAATTTTAAAACTAATTTTATTATAATAGTAAAAAAAAAAACAACAGGTTTAAATATTAAAAAAGCCATTTTATTTCATTGACTTTGTAATTCAGATAAGTTAATAAATATCATGAAAGAATAATTATATTGGAAAATTATTAAAGGCGAGCAAATGGTTGATTTGAAAGAAATCTATTTTGGTTTAGAAGATAAGTGGTATGCTCTGGTTGACAGGGTTTCAGACAAATTACCATTCGTTGGAAAAGCTGTTGACAAATTAGAAGAAAAAGGAATACCAAGTTTTCCAACAGCAATAATTTTATTGATAATAATACTCTTCCTAATATATTTCTTGCTCATTGGAACAGGACAAACAATGATAATAGGAGTATATGATGCACAAAATAATCCAGTTGAATTAGCAAAGGTAAGCGTTTTTTCAAATGGAAGTATTATTGTTGATAGATACACTAATGAAAGAGGACAAGCAAACTTTTTTTTAGAAGATAAAGAATACACTATAAAAATTGATAAAGAAGGATTTAATTCAATAACAAGAGATTTTGTAAAACCAAAAGGAACAGAAGAAAAATTTGGTTTAACATTAGAAGATGTATTAATAACAAAAGCAGTTTCATTAAA
>JAQVAR010000009.1 GCA_028690725.1 Candidatus Iainarchaeum sp. | reverse complement strand
ACCAGTTTCGCCTGGTGGATACGAAACCTATCTTCGTTTTACTCGATAGGGATTTTAACCTTAAAATTTTTGATCAAACTTTTTAAAAAAAAGTTTGGCGAAGTGCGTTCAACGGTTCGAATCCGTTTCCGTACATCACCAGTTTCGCCTGGTGGATACGAAACCTATCTTCGTTTTACTCGATAAGGATTTAAAATGGTCAGATTAAGGAGAATATAAAATGGATTGTAAAAAGGAAGAAAATTTGAAGAATTGTAATTGTTTTTATCCTTGTGAAAGAAAAGGAATTTGTTGTGAATGCATTGCTTATCATAGAAAAAACGATGAATTACCAGCTTGTTATTTTGATAATGATAATGAAAAAACTTTTGATAGAAGTATCAAAAATTATTGTAGAATGAAAGGATTATTATAAAAATATTTATATTAAAAATTTTCCATTATCAATTAATTTTTTATTATCCAAGAAAAGAGTTGGCTTTTCTATTACATAATCCATGTGGCCATTACATTTTGTTTTACCACCAAAATGACTATTTGCCCCAATAGCAAAATGTATTGTTCCAAATGCTTTTTCATCATTAATCATTAAACCAATCAATTTTGATTTTGAATTAGTACCAATTGCAAATTCTGCAATAGTATAAGGGGCTTTTCTCCAATTTTTTACTCCTTTTTTTTTGTTAAACAATTCTAATTTTTTTAAACCTTTTTTTAAATTGGGAACATCATTATTAACAAGCAACCCATTTTGGAACTCCATTTTAACTGGTTTTTTTAACAAAATTGTTTTACCAAGAACTTTTGCACTCTTAACAAAAGCAATTCCATTAGCAGAATTTTCTAACGGAGCAGTATAAACTTCTCCAACAGGATAATTTGTTGAAAAATCTTTTAAAGAACCATCATTAGAAATTACTCTTCTTTTTCCTAATAACACAGAAAAATTTGTTCCTTTTGGACAAGAAACAATGGCTTTTTTAGATTTTTCAAAAAAACTAACTAATTTTTTATTCAATTTAATCAATTTTTTTTCGTCATGATTAAATGCTTTGAAAAAAACATTTATTTTTTCTTTTTTCAAAGAAATTAATCCATTTGTTGAAACCATTTTTATTCCCAACTTGTTAATCAAAATATTTTTATCAACTCTTTTTCCTTTTTTATGAAAATAAAGAGTCATTCCTGAACCAACTAAAATCAATAAATCATTTTTCTTTAGAGAAAAAGCAGCTTCATTAAATTTTTTTGGTGCAAAAACAAGTTTTTCCGAATAATTATCAACAAAAATAGAAATATTATTACCTTTTGATTTGAAATATTTATAAAAAGTTTTCCCCATTCTTGCTGAAGCATTCAATCCCCTTTTACCCAAATCACAATAAATTAAAATGTTATTTTTCTTTGTAATAGAATAAATTTTTTCAATTTTTTTTATTGAATTAAAAGATAAAACATTAAATTTTGACAATTTTTTGTAATCATTTATTTCAATCATAATACAATAACAATTATTAATAATAAAAATGTTTTGACACAATTTCTTTGAAAACAATTTTCATTAATTCTTCTTCTTTTTTTGTAAAACCAAATTCTACTCCCACACCAAAACCAGGTTTTGAATTTAATTCAACTAAATAATACTTATTATTTGAAAAAAAAACATCAACTGAATAGAATCTGTTTCCAAAAAATTTCATAAAAAAATCAATTTTTTTTACCATTAAAAAAACTTTTTTTGGTACTCTAACATTAATTGCTTTTCCACCACGATGAATACTAGCAATCAAACCTTTTTTTGGAATTCTTACAAAAGAAAAACAAATTTTTCCATTAACAACAACACACCTTAAATCATGAACCCCATTTATATTTAATTCAGGAATTCCTTTTGAAGTATCAATAAACTCTTGTAAAATATAATCTTCAGAAAAATTTTGTTTTCTTATTTTTTCTTTTTTATCAAAAATTTTTATTCCTTTACTACCCAAACCATATCTTGGTTTTAATATTATTTTTTCACTTTCAATTTTTTTAAATGATTTCAAAAAATCTTTATTGTTTTTTATTAAAAAAGTTTTTGGAGAAAACTCTGGAAATTTTTTTGATTGTAAATATTTGTCTTTACAAAATAATTCTAATTCAAAAGAATTAAACAAAATATTTTTTTTTGACAATTTCTTTTTTAAAGAAATTCCTTCTTTTGTCATTGGGAATTTATCATAAAACAAATTTGGTTTTACTTTATTATTTGATTTTTCCCATTTTTTTTCAAAAAACCAGTATTTTTTTATAAAACCATTTGAATAATCACTATATTTCGCAAAAATAACTTTAATATCAAATTCTTTTCCAATTTCAGAAAATAAAGAATAAGCAATATTAAACTCAAAATCAATAAAAGGTTTTTTTGAATTCCAACGCAAATATTTTGAATCATTATCAAGCAAGACACAAAAAATTTTTTCAATTTTTTTCACAATATTTTTTTCTTCAATCATATTATCATATCAAATTTATTTTTTAGGTATTTCTGGTAAAAATTTTGGTTTTTTTAACCCATCAACACCTTTTACCAAATGTAAATCTTCAACAGAATACTTACCATAAAATAAGTCTTCAATTGGATTTTCTTTTAAAAAATCTTTTATAAGAAACATTCCTCTGTAATAAAGCATGTCTTTTGTAAAAGCACCGGCTTCTGACGTTTTAAAAGTACCTCTTTTTGCTCTTAATGTTAGATTAAAAGCTTCTTCTTCTGAAAAAAATTCTTTTAAATAATTAAATGTTTCAAAAAAACTTTTTTTTGAAGCAGTATGAACTGCTATTACTCTCCCAGCATATTGTTTTAAAGAATTTTCAACTTCTAACCCTTTCAATAACTCAATGTTTACTGCTAAACCTTCTTCAGTTTCCAACATTCTTTTTGAAGTTCCTTGAGAAAAAATTGAATATGGTTGTGTTAAACCATTTTCATAACGATAAATGTGTGTTTCTATTTCATGAGAAATAAATCTTTTAACCAAATCAGAGTTGAATACTAAATCTTTATTGATATATAATATTCCTTCTGGAGAATTCACTGCAAACATTGAACCAGTTGAGTCTCTTAATTCTAATTTGTAATTAAGTTTTTTCTTTTTTAAAAAATTTTTTATAATATTTATTGCATTATTAAAAGAAATTTTGTTTCCTTTAAAAATAGGAACTTTTTCTTCAACTTGTTTTTTTGCTAATTTTACTAATTTATTATCAAGTTCACCATAAAATTGTTTTGAATTTTCAGTAAAGTTTGAAGTACCAATACTTTTAACAAGTTCAATACTTTCCAAAATATCAAGAATTTTGTTTTCACATAATAACCCCAGACTATCATTACCAACTTTTTCTAATAATTCTTTTAATTCTGTTTTGTAAGTTTCAAAAACTGGTTTCATTGAAAAATAACTAAACAAAGGATTTTTTGAAGGATAAACAAAAAGAGGGTTATATTCATTACCTTTAACAATTTCTTCAAAAAATTTTTTCTTTTCTTCTAACAAATTTTGCGGATTAATATAAAATAAAATATTAAGTTGTGTAGAAATGGATATTTCACCAATTCTTTGATCTAAACCACGATAATCAACAAAACTCATAATACCAGCTAAAAGATAAATAATATAAAGAAATATTTAATACTATTCAAAATAATTTTATTATTAAATAAATTAAATAAACAAGAAAAGCGAATTAATTTGTAAAATAATTAATTTTTTAGAACAATTATTTTGTTTTTTTAAATTTTTTTTTCAGCTTTTTTTTCTTTTCTCAATTCTTTTTTCTTTTTTAACAAAACTTTTCTTTTGATAAATTGAATCCATTCATGAACAACCATATCTCCAAGATATTTCATAAATGGACCAGGCATAAAATTTACTTCTATTACAACCCATTTACCATTTTTATCCATCATATCAACAGCACAAAGATCAACACCAAGAACTTTTGCTGATTTTTGAGCAATATCCAACATTTCTTGAGAAGGATTTATCAATTTTGCACTCCCCCCTCTCGATAAATTTGAACGCCAATCCCCTTTTGCTGAAATTCTTTTCACAGCCAAAACATAATTTCCTATTATATAACACCTAACATCAGTTCCCGGTTTTTTACTTTTAACAAATTGTTGTGTACAAATAAATTCTTCAAATAAATGAACTGCATCAAGTATTGAATTCATTTGACTAGGATCGCGAACAAGAACAACACCTTTTCCTGCAAAACCAGAAATTAGTTTCATTACAAATGGAAAACCAGTTTCTTTTACAGCAAGTTTAGAAAATTTTGGGGATATAAACAAGGTTGATAATACACCAGGAATCCCAACATTACTAAGTTTTTGAGCAGTATAAAATTTATGATTTGTAATTTGATATGCTTTTAAATTAACAGGAGAATAAGCAGCACTTTGCTCTATTGCTTTTATAACTGCTTCTCCTAATAAAAAATCACTTGAAGAAAGTCTAGGATAAATCGCATCATATGATAAAAGATTTCTTCCCTTATAAAACAAACCAACACCAGAATCAGAGGTTTGTATTTGAATTTTATCAATTGTTATAAACAATACATGTTCAAAAGTTTTTTTTGCTTCTTCAACCATTGCTTTTGCAGTTGATTTTTTAAAACGCTTTGACCCAATTATCAAAAAACTTATTTTCTCTTTTTTTTGAATTACTTTATTATTCATTTCAAAAACCTCGAAAACATTGTTTTTGATAATTTGTTTGCTATTTCAATTAAATCATCACCAACCGTTTTTTTCACACCAATTTCATTTATTTTGTCAATAAAAAAATTAGCAACATGTTCTTCCAAATTTTCTGAACAAATTTTATTAAAAACATCAATTGGAATTTCTGGTTCAACAGCAATTACCCTTCCTTTTACCAAATCAACTCTCGCAATTTCTAAACCACATGCTCGCGTAGCATTCAAAGCATTTTCTTTTTCTTCTTCTTTTGGATTATAAAATCTTCCCTTCTCTAGTTCTAAAACACATTTATTATTATTTCTTCTATCAATAGCAAAAACTTTTCTTCCAATAACAACACAAGAAACAACACAATCATCAATAAATTCTCTTAACACGAATCCATCAACTTTTGTTTTAATACTTTTAACAAAATTATTTAACTCATTATCATTATTAACAAGCATTGATTGTTGAACATTTTTTCCTATAAATGATTTTGCTATTAAAGGATAAGAAATTTTTTTTGAAACTCTTTCAATATTTTTTATTGACCCAGTAGAAAGTGTTTTTGGTGTCTTAATATTATTTGATGACAAATTTACAAAACGATATGGTTCATTAACAGCAATATAATATGATCCTGGTTTCGCATTACAAAAAATTTTTTGCTCATATAAAATATCTATTAATGGTTCAATAAAAGGAGCTAAATCAGTCCTTGCTTGTAAAAAAACAGCATCATACTTTGGAATATTTTCTTCCAAAGCTTTTATTTGAACATTCTTATGTTTGCTTACAAGATTTATTTTTAACAATTGTAAATAACTTGCTTTTACACCTTTTCTTTTCATCGCATCAACAAAAGGTTTAGCAACGTTTTCTTTTTCGGCCAATACAAGTACTCGCATTCAACTCACCATTAATGATAATATGTAATAACAAAAACTTTAATAACCGCTTTTCCCTTATTTATTAGATTAATATGAGTGAGTTAGGTGATATTGAAACAAAAATAATTTCAAAAAAGATTCAAAAGAAAAGAAGAATAGTTGGTTTAGTAGAGGTGGTAGAATTAATTGGAAAAAAAGGAAGGATCAAAAAAAAAGCACTTCTTGATACTGGAGCAACAAAAACAAGCGTTGATATTTTGTTAGCAGCAAAAACAGGAATCGGACCAATAATTTCGTGTATTAAAATAAAAAATGCTAGTTCTATTAGTGGTTATTTAAGAAGACCAGTTGCTGAAGCAAAATTAAAAATAAAAGGAATAACTGTTAAAACAGGTGTTAATGTTGTTGATAGAAGCGATTTACCATACCCAATTTTAATTGGAAGAGATATAATACACAAAAATTTTATTGTAGACATTAGTAAGACACACAGGAGTCACCATGTTAAAGATTTAATTGAAAATAAAAAAATAGGAGAAAAGAAATGAATTCTATAAAACCAGAAGAATTTAAGGAACTTGTAAAAGAAAAAGAAATTATTGAAGAAATCAAATTTGAACAACTAACAGAAAACTCTTTGAAAGAAATCAATGAACTACAAAAAATTTTTCCGAATTGGACTAGAGAAAGTTCTATAAAAAAAATTAGGAGTACAATTAGAGGAAAAGATTTTAGATTTGTTGTGAAAAAAAATGAAGAAATAATTGCACACGTAAAATTTTTAAAAAAGAAGAGTATTCATGAACACATAGCAGAAATGACTTCTTTAATAGTAAATTCTTCTGAAAGAAGAAAAGGAATTGCAACAAAACTCATAAATTTTTCAATAGAAAAATTACCAAAAAAAATAAAATTAATAACTCTTGCAGTTGATTCAAAAAATAAAAATGCAATAAATTTGTATAAAAAAATTGGTTTTAAAAAATATGGTTTGTTAAAAAAAGGTTCTAAAATAAGAGAAAAATATGTTAATAATTGTTTAATGGTAAAAGAAGTGAATAAAAACTAAAAAAGTTAAGTTTTAATATTAAAAAGATATTATTATCTTATATGACGATGAACGTTTTTTCAAAACCTAATGACACTTTTATAACGGCTTTAGAATCACCTTCATTATTATCTTCAATAATAATAGTGTTTTTAGCAGGAATGATTTTTTCAATAATAACATTTTTAGTATCAAATAATTTTGTAATTTCTGGTATAATCATATTGAGTTTTTTTGTTAATTGGATTGTATTTAGTATTGTTTATTGGCTTTTTAGTTTTATGTTTAATTCGAAAAAAAAAGCACATATTGAAAGCAATTTTTTAGGAATTTTAACAGCAACCTCAAGATTATGGTTGTTTTTGATTTTAATTGGAGTATTTGTTTTTGTTAGTATGCTTGGTGGTTTATTAACCCCCGTTTCTGGAATAGCAATACTTGTTTTATCAATAATAATGCTTTTTTATTCATTTATTTTAATGAAGGTTATTCTTGATTCAAATAATGGTAGAGCATTTATTGCATGGTTTTTAGCAATAATACTCTATTTTTTATTAAATTCAATAGCTTTTGCAATAACAACTGCTTTTTTGTAAAAAAAATAGTATTTTAAAAAAATATACAAAATTTTGATAAAAAGAAAGTTTTTTAAACTAAAAAGAAGAAAATTCTCGTATGAAAAAGCTTTGCAAGGATTGTAAAACTCGTTTCGATATTCCAATAAATGATTTAGAAGATGGAGCACCTTTTAATTGTCCAGAGTGTGGTTTAGAATATACAGTAGTTTACGAAGGTGTTAAACCAACTCTAGTAGAAAGTAAAAAAATTGAAATGGATGATGAAGATTTTGAATTAGACGAAGACGAGGATTACAATTGAATATTTCTCATTATCCTGGTAATAAAAAAAAGCAAACCAATAAAAAATAAATTAAATAAGAAATTCTTATGGTTCTAAAAATATTTAATTCGTTTGGAAACAAATTAGAAGAATTTAAACCAATTAACAAAAAAGAAGTTGGATTATATACTTGTGGACCAACAGTATACAATTTTGCACATATTGGAAATTTCAGAGCATATTGTTGGGAAGATATATTGAAAAGATATCTAATCTTTTTGGGATATAAAGTAAAACAAGTTATGAATTTAACTGATATTGATGATAAAACAATAAAGGGGTCAATTGAAGAAAAAATTCCTTTAAACGAATTTACTGAAAAATATAAAAAAGCTTTTTTTGAAGATATCAAAATTTTAAATATTCTCCCAGCAGATATTTATCCAGAAGCAACAGAACACATAAAAGAAATGATTGAATTAATAAAAGAATTGTTAAAAAAAGGTTTTGCATATAAAAGCGAAGATAATAGCATTTATTTTTCTATAAAAAAATTTAATAATTATGGTAAACTCGCAGGAATAAATGTTAATAAACTAAAAGAAGGGGCAAGAATAAAAAAAGATGAGTATGAAAAAGAAGGTGTCGGCGATTTTGTTTTGTGGAAAGCATGGGATGAAGAAGATGGAACAGTTTATTGGGAAACAAGTTTAGGAAAAGGAAGACCTGGCTGGCACATAGAGTGTTCTGCAATGAGTACAAAATATTTGGGAAAAACATTTGATTTGCATACTGGAGGAATTGATAATAAATTCCCACATCATGAAAATGAAATAGCGCAAAGCGAAGCAGCAACTGGAAAAAAATTTGTTAATTATTGGTTGCATTGTGAACATTTAATGATAGAAGGAAAAAAAATGTCAAAAAGTTTAGGAAATTTTTATTCGTTAAGAGATTTGTTGGAAAAAAATTTGAATCCAATTGCAATAAGATACACTCTAATAAATTCTCATTACAGACAACCATTAAATTTTACTTTTGAAAGTGTTAAAAATTCTGAAAAAACAATTCAAGGATTACAAAGATTTATTGAAAGATTATTAGAAATAAAAGAAGAAAAAGAAAATGACTCTGTTGAAATTTTCACAAAAGAGGCATTAGAAAATTTTGAAAAAGCAATGAGTAATGATTTAAATGTACCAGAAGCAACAAAACATTTATTTGAATTTGCCAGAAAAATAAATAAATTGATTGATGAAAACTCTATTGGAATTAATAGTAAAAAAGAAGTAATAAATTTTTTAAAAAAAATTGATTCAGTATTAGGAATAATGGATTTTAAAGAAAAGTTTTTTGAATTAAACGAAGAACAAAAAAAGTTGGTGAAAAATAGAGAAGAAGCTAGAAAAAACAAAAATTGGGCCCTAGCTGATGAAATAAGAGACCAGTTAAAAAAACAAGGCATAGAAATAATAGATAAAAAAAATGGTAGTACAACAACAAAAAAAATTTAAAAAATTAAACTAATTCTAATAATTATAATTTTTTAAAAAAAACTTTGAATATAATGCAAATAAAATTAATAAAAATAATAATACTGTTTGTCCATAAACTAGATCATGCAAGAATGCTAAAAAAATATTCAAAGGATTATCAGATTCAATAAATAATCTCAATCCATTAAATATTATTCCTATAACCCAAAAAGCAAAAAAAGTCCCTATTGAATCAAAGAAGGGTGCAAAATATCTTAATCTAGAATTTCCAAAAATTCTGTACAAATAATCCCAAACACCCATTATTAAAACAAATAAAACTATTATAATCCAATTATTTAAAAGAAACAAATTCAAATGATTTAAAATAATATTTTCACCAGCTGGATTAAAATATTCAATAACCCAAATTAGAATTAAAAAAAAAATTGCCATTACAATTGTTGCCAAAAAAGAATGAAAAAATTTTTTCCAACTAAATTTAGTATTTTTGTATATATTATCAAAAGAAACACTATCAACCAAAAAAATCAACCCTTAAAAACAAATCATTTATTTTTCAAAACTAGTTTAATATCATCAATATTAACTGTTTTTCTACCAGCATGTTTTGAAAACAAAGCTGCTTGTTGAGAAATTCTTACCCCATCATCTTCCAAATATTGTGCTAATTCCTTAGCAGCATCATCACTCACTCTTAAACCAGAACCTTTTCTAATAATTCTTTCAATAGCCGCCAATGGCAATTCACTCATAAAAAACACTCCTTTCCCTAAAACAACAATAAAATAATATTCTTCTACAATTTAAAGGTATTCTTTTCAATATTTCAAAAAAATTATTAACGGCATGAAACCAATAAGAGATTTAAAAACCACTATACAATAATCAATATATGTCTTTTGTAAAACACCCTTTGATAAAAGAGGATACTATTGAATCCAGATTATATCAAGAAGTACTCGTTACAAAAATTATTGAAAAAGGAAATACTCTTGTAGTTGCACCAACAGCATTAGGAAAAACAATAGTAGCAGTATTATTAACTGCTTTTAAATTAAAAGAAAATCTTGATACAAAAATATTATTTCTAGCACCAACAAAACCATTAGTGTTACAACACGAAAAATCTTTTAAAAAATTTTTAAATATTGATGAAAATGAAATAATTTCAATAACAGGAACAACAAAACCATCAGAAAGAGAAAAAATTTATAAAGAAAAAAAAATTATTAACGCAACACCACAAACAATAGAAAATGATATTCTTAATGGAATAATTTCTTTAAAAGAATTTGATTTAGTTATTTTTGATGAGGCACACAGAGCAATAGGAGATTATGCTTATGTATTTATCAATTTACAATTACAAAAACAAAATAAAAAATCATTGGTTGTTGCATTAACTGCTTCTCCCGGAAGCGAAGAAGAAAAAATACAAGACGTTTGTAGGAATTTAAGCATTAATAATATTGAAATAAAAAATAGTAATGATATTGATGTAAAACAATATGTAAACGAAATAACAATTGATTGGATAAAAGTTGATTTACCAGAAGATTTTATTAAAATAAAACAATATTTAGAAAAATTTCAACAAGAACAATTAAATTTTTTGAAAGGAATGCATGTTGCAATAACTTCTAACAAAAAATATTATAATAGAACAAGAATTATTGAAATGCAAAGAAAAATTATTGCAATGTTAAGAAATGGAAAAAACCCATCAATGTATTCTGCAATGTCCAAATGTGCAGCTTTATTAAAAATAGCACACGCAGAAGAATTAATTGAAACGCAAGGAATTGGTTCTTTAAAAAATTATTTAGAAAAGTTAAAAGAAGAATCAACAAAAGGAAAAAGCAAAGCAGCAAAACAAA
Organism: Candidatus Iainarchaeum sp.; assembly: GCA_028690725.1. GTDB lineage: Archaea > Iainarchaeota > Iainarchaeia > Iainarchaeales > JAAZKV01 > JABIDZ01. Next base: position 4,768 of record JAQVAR010000009.1, on the reverse strand, counting down.
TAATGGAAAGCGATAGTATTAGAAATGCTGTCAAAATGACAGAAGATTTATTTGAAAAAAAAATACAACACCCAAAATACAAGGAATTAAAAAAAATAGTTTTAGAACAATTAAAACAACAACCAGAAAGCAAAGTAATTGTTTTTAATCAATATCGTGATTCAATAAAAGAAGTTGTAAAATTTTTGGAAGAAGAAAAAGAAATTAAAGTTTCAAAATTCATTGGGCAAGCAACAAAAGGAAATGAAAAAGGGATGAGTCAAAAAATACAACAACAAGTTTTAAACGAATTAAAAGAAGGAAAATTTAATGTTTTGGTTACAACATCAGTTGCTGAAGAAGGATTAGATATTCCAGCAGTAGAAATGGTAATTTTTTTTGAGCCAGTCCCAAGCGAAATAAGAACTATACAAAGAAGAGGTAGAACAGGAAGATTTGGAAAAGGAAAAAATATTATTCTAATGGCAAAAAATACTAGAGATGAAGCATATTATTGGGCTTCAAAACAAAAAGAAAAGAAAATGAAAAACACTCTAATCAACATGAAAAAAACAAATATTCTTCCCGAACAAAGCACTTTAAAAAATTTTTCAGAAAAAACAAATGAAATAATAATTTTTGTTGATACAAGAGAACAAGCATCAAACGTTGTAAAAAAATTATTTGAAAAAGAATGCAAAATAATAATGAAACCATTACCCATAGGAGATTATGTTCTAAGTAATGAAGTGTGTGTAGAAAGAAAAACCATAGAAGATTTTTTGAATTCAATGATTGATGGAAGATTATTCAACCAATTAATTGATTTAAGAGAAAATTATCCAAAACCATTAATTATTTTAGAAGGAAATATTAATGAATTATTTAATTTGAGAAATATTCATAAAAATTCAATAATTGGAGCATTAACGAGCATTGCATTAGATTATCAAGTACCAATAATAAATACAAAAGATGTTCAAGAAACAACAGATTATTTATATAATATCGCTAAAAGAGAACAAATTATAAAAGAAAAAGAGGTCAGAATAAGAATTGGAAGAAAAGGATTAACATTAAAAGAAAAACAACAATATATAGTAGAAGGATTACCATTAGTAGGACCAGTATTAGCAAAAAATATTTTAAAAAAATTTGGCTCAATAAAAAAAATTGTTAATGCAAATGAAAAAGAATTACAAGAAGTTGAAAACTTAGGAAAGAAAAAAGCAAAAGAAATAAAAAAAATTTTTGAAAATGATTATAACAAAGAAGAATAACAATACGAAAAAGGAAATTTAAAAAACAAGGTTTTTAAATATGCTTATATAAAAATTAGTTATTCTGGTGAGAAGCATTATTAAGCTAAAAGGCGAAGATAACTCACAAGTTAACTTGGTGATAATTTATGGTTGAATGGCACACTAAATCAAAAAGAAAAAAAAATGGCGGAAAGAGAAAAACTCTAAAAAGATGTAACAAAAAAAAATCTTGGAGAGGCGGAAGTGCAGCAAACACAAAAGCAACAAAAGGCGAAAAAGAAAATAGAGATATAAACAAAGGAAGAGGAAAAACCATAAAAGTAAGATTAACTTCAACAGAATATGCTAATGTAACAGATGGAAAGAAAATAATAAGAGCACAAATTTTAGAAGTAACAGAAAATAATGCAAACAGATTATTTGCAAGATCAAATACTGCTACAAAAGGGTCAAAAATAAAAGTTAAACTTGGAAAAGACGAAAAAATAGCAATAATCACGAACAGACCAGGCCAGGATGGAATAATAAATGCTAAATTGGCTTAAAAACCAATTAAAATGCGTTTTAGAGCAAAAAATTAGAAAAACATTTTTTTAGAAAGATTTATAAATCTTCACCCCAAGGAATTTATTTATCGTACTGGTTCTGGTGAACTTTATTATTAGATTTTTAAAAGGTGATATATTTGGTTAAAAAATGTCCTGAGTGTGGAAGCGAAAGAATAAGAGTTGATCATTCAAAAGGAGAAGCTGTTTGTTTGGATTGTGGGCTAATTGTTTCTGAAGACGAAATGTTTGATACTGGTAAAGAGTGGAGAAATTTTGATCAAGGAGATGGAGAAGATTCTACAAGATCAGGAAGCCCAATGAAATATGTAAAACTAAACAAAGGTTTAGTAACAATGATTGATAGAAGAGGAACTGATTTGAGGGGAAATAAGCTTTCTAGCAAGGGAAGAGCCCAAATGTATAGGTTAATAAAATGGCATAAAAGAGCATCTGTTTCAAGTTCAATGCAAAGAAATTTGTCAATAGCATTAACAGAAATGAGGAGAGTTGCTTCTTATCTTAATATTCCAGATACATTAGTTGAAGCAGCAGCATTACTTTATAGAAGAACAGTAAAAAAAGGGTTAATAAGAGGGAGATTAATAGAAGCAGTAGTAGCAAGTGTATTGTACACTGTTTGTAGAACATATCATGTGCCAAGAACATTGAATGAAATGGCTGAAGCATCAGGATTAACAAAAAAAGAAATTGGAAGAACATACAGGTTTTTAGTAAGAGAACTAAATTTGGAAGTACCATTAACAAATCCAATTCATTACATACCAAGATTTGCTTCTGAACTAAATTTAAGTGGAGAAGTACAAGAAGAAGGTCGAAAAATATTAGAAGAAGCAATAAAAAAAGGACTTATTTCAGGGAGAGGACCAACAGGTGTTGCTGCAGCAGCAGTTTACATTGCTGGTTTATTGAAAGGCGAAAGAAGAACACAAAAAGAAGTTGCTAATGTTGCAGGAGTAACAGAAGTAACAATAAGAAACAGATACAGAGAACTGAAAAAGAGACTAAACATAGATGTTGCAGCCTAAGGGTTACCAAAGGCGCCCGTTCGATGAATCGGAATGCCGGTTCATATACAGAGAACTGAAAAAGAGATTAAACATAGATGTTGTAGCGTAAAAAATTATTAAAATTGTTCAACACGCAAGTTAGATTACAGTTCAAAAATTCAAATTAGTGTTTTGTTTAAAAACAATAAATTTGATTATGTAAAAAGGATTTCTTTTTATTCCTTTTTCTCCAAAAAAGCTTTTATGAGAAGCGAATTAAATGATTCTTTAGATGTTGCTAGAAGAGCTTGTTCAAGATGTTATGCTCACAAAACTTTTAGACCAAATGAAAATGACAAAGAAAATTCAAAAAGAGCAGTAGAAAGAGCAAGATTATTATTAAAAAAAGCTTTTGATGAAAAAAGGCTAGAAGAAGAAACTACAGTAGAACAAATTAATGCATTAAAAGAAGCAAAAATGCTTTGCTTAGATGCTTTGGAAGCTTGTAAAAATTGTGACAAAGAAAGACCAAGAATAAAAGAATTATTATCAAGCATAAAATAATAAATTTATTAAATAAAAAAAAGATTACTTATTATACATGATTAAAAAAAATATGAAAAAACTTATTAAACAAACAAAAATAAAAATGAAGAGAGCCACATTAAAATTAAGAGTCCAAACAAAAATCTATAAAAATTTACATTCTAAACCAAATTCAATAAGATATCTGTCTGCCAGATACAAAGCATATCAAAAGTTTGGAAAAAATATTCTTGACAAATTAAAAAGAAAAAAAGTTTTTGTTGGTAAAAAAGGCAGAGAATATTTTTTTGGAGAAACAAACGCATATTATGAATCAGAAAATGTTATTGGAATTGATTGTGTACAAAAAAATTTAAATGCTAATACAATTTCTAGAATAGGATTGGGTTTTGAAAAAAACACATTAATAATAGAATCAATGCAAAACAATAATTTGAAAAAAAATTATTTAAACGAATTTAGAAGATTATCAAAAGAACAAACGCTTGATTTTATGCTAAAACAAATAGAAAAAACAGCAAAGGAAAATGGATTTAAAAAAATAAAAATTAGGAGACCAGAATTTTTATATTGGTTTCAAAACGCTAAACCAGTATTAAATCCACAAACAAACGAATACGATAAAAAATATACTCAAAGACAAATAAAAATATTATATCAAAAAATCGCTTTAAGATATGGTTTTAAACCAAAAAGAGATTTTTATGTAAAAGAGTTGATTTAATGTTAATAGCAGGAATTGATGAAGCAGGAAGAGGGCCTTGTTTCGGACCAATGTGCTTGGCAATAACAATAATAGAAAAAGAAGATGAAAAAGAATTAAAAAAAATTGGAGTAAAAGATTCAAAAGATTTGTTGCCAAAAAAAAGAGAATACTTATTTGAAGAAATAAAACAAAAAATAATAGAATTTGAAATTTTAACAATTAATTCTATTGAATTAAATGACCTAATGACTAAAAATAATTTAAACGAAATAGAAGCAATAAAAATTGCTGAGTTAATAAATAATACAAAATCAGAAATAAATATTATTTATGTTGATAGCCCTGATGCAACAAAAGGTAAATTTGAAGGAAGAATAAGAAAATATTTAAAAAAAGAAAAACAACAAATAAAAATTATTGCAGAAAACAAGGCTGATTCAAAATACATTATTGTTGGAGCAGCAAGCATAATGGCAAAAGTTACAAGAGATTTAGAAATAGCAAAATTGAGAAAAAAATTTGGTGATTTTGGCTCTGGTTACCCTAGTGACCCAAAAACAAAAAAATTTTTGAAAGAATATGTTCAAAAAAATAAAAAATTACCACCATTTTCAAGAATATTTTGGAGTACTTGTGAAAAAGCTTTGCAAGAAATTGAAACAAAACAAAAAAAGTTATTCTAAATCTTTTTGTAATTCTTTGTATAATATTTCTACAGGC
>JAQVAR010000068.1 GCA_028690725.1 Candidatus Iainarchaeum sp. | reverse complement strand
GAATTTCTATAATTTAACAATATTGGTTTCCAATTATTCTTTTTTGCCATTAAAACAATTGTTGCTATTCCTATTAAACCACAAGCATCTCCTTTTTTCAAAATATTTTCAAAATCTAATTTTGTTATATATTCAATTGTTTTCAAATCTTTTTTCACAGCACCAGTATATTTTAAATAATGACTAAAATCAGAGCTAACAACAATTAAATCATTTTTTGGAATAATTTTTAATAATTCTTGTGGCAAAATTTTTGAATAAATTATTGGTATTAAAAAAAAATTTTTTAATATTGTTTGTAAAAAAGGTAATTGTACTTCTAAAGAATGCTCAAAATCATTAACAATTTTTTTTAGTTTAGCTGGAACTATTTTAACAATACCAAGAGGTGTTTCCCAATCTTCTTCAAAAGTTAATGCTCCAACAAAATATTCTTGGTGAGAAGGACCAATTAAAACAATTTTTTCAAATTTTTGTTTTTTTGATTTTTCTTTTATTAAATTATATGCTGTTGATGCTATTGGAGCGGAATAATCGTACCCCGCATGAGGAACAATAATTGCCTTAACTTTTCCACTAATTTTTTTTGAAATATTTTCTTTCAAATTTTTTCTTATTTTTTCTTCTAAAACATTTTTTTCTTTTGGATAAAATAACCCAGCATATTTTGCTTCTCTCATTCAAAAATCCCTTCTAATTTTTCACCACAATTCAAACATTTATTTTTTTTCAAACCAATTACTTTAACATCATAATAACTTCTTTTAATCAATAACGAATTACACTTCTTACAAAAAGTATTTTCATTATCAGAATGACAATTACCACTATAAACATATTGTAAACCCATTTCTTTTCCTATTTTAATTGCCTCTTCTATTTTTTCAATATTTGTTCTTTGGAGATTACTCATTTTATACATTGGTGTAAAAGCACTAACATGCCAAGGAATCTCTTTTCCCACACTTTTTATAAAAGAAGCTATCTCTTTTAATTCTTCTTTTGAATCGTTTTTTGTTGGAATTATTAACGTTGTTAATTCAACCCAAACACCAATTTTTTTAAATAATTTTATTGTTTCTAACACTTTTTCTAATTCAGCACCACAAACTTTCTTATAAAAAATTGGATTAAATGATTTTAAATCAATATTAATAGCATCTAATTTTCCTTTTAACAAACCAACACTTTCTTTACTAGCATAACCATTACTTACAAAAACAGTACCTAATCCTCGTTTTTTTGCTTCTTCCATTGCTTCTAAACAATATTCAATACTAATAGTTGGTTCATTATAAGTAAAAGCAATGCTTTTAGCATTTTTTTTCAATGCTAATTCTACAAAATTTTTTGGACTTATTTTTTCTAATTTACTCAAACTTTTTTCTACTTCCAAACCTTTTGTTGTCGAAATATCATAATTTTGACAAAAATCGCATTTAAAATTACAACCAAAAAAACCAATACTAAAAGTATTACTACCAGGTAAATAATGATACAATGGTTTTTTTTCTATTGGATCCAAACACAAAGAAACTGGTTTTGCATAATTCATTAAAACAATTTTTCTATTAACATTTTTTCTCACACCACAAAAACCATAACTATTTTCTCTTATTTTACAATAATGATTGCAAACTTTACATTCTACAAAACCATCTTTTTTTTCAAACAAAACATTTTCCATGACAAATAACTGTTAAAAACAAGTTTTAATAATAACTATTTTGTTAAGAATACTATTTTGTATTTTAAAATAAAAAATTATTTGTAGTTAAAAAAATTTGTTTTTTCTTTAAATGATTTATATGCTATAATATAACCTGCTGCACTCCACGCTTGATAATTTTTTCCCATTGCTTCTCCTGTTAAACCATTATAATATTCTGGAAAAAGCCATTCATCTCTTTTTAAAATGCTAGCAAACAATTCTAATTCTTTTAAAGCAGTTCTTCTTTTTTTTAATTTTGTTAACGAAAAAACCCAGAACCCAGCAATTAATGGCCAAATCCCACCATTATGATAAGTAAAAGGCTTTTCTTTTTTTGAATAAATTGGTTCCCAATCCTTTTCTCTTTCAACAACGGGGGGAAACAAAGAAGTTAGTGGAAAAGGATTGTTAATATTTTTTTCCAAAACATAATTAATTATTTTAGAAGATTTTTCTTTATTTGCAACACCACTAATTATTGCTAAAATATTGCCAAAAGAATCAAACCTATTTTGCCAATAAATATTAAATGGAACTAAATGTGATTGGTAATAATCAAAACTTTTTAAAACAGGTTTTTGAAAAATCATATACTCTTCAAAAATTTTTTCAATGTTTTCTTCTGTAAACCAAAAAGTAGTATTAATTTTTCTTTTTAAAAGAAATTTGTTTTTCTTTGATATTTTTAAATTCTTTTTCAATTTTTTTTTCAATACATCATCATCAATTTTGTTCAAACCATTTTCAAATAAAAAAATTAATGCTTTTAATGCTTGATAATAAAGACACTCATCATACAAAACATGATAATTTCTATTAAAAATATCTGCCCAATCACCAGCAACATGTACTTCTAACAAACCACATTGATTAGAATCAAAAGATTTTAACATCAAATTAAGTTTTCTGTAGCGAAACAAATTAGTTTTTGAAATAAAACGTTTGTCTTTAGTATACTTATACATCATTGCCGAAGCAATCAAAACCCACATATTAGAATCAATAGATGTTATTGCACCCAAACCACCATAAATTTTTTTTCTATTCTCAATTTCAATATAACTTGGTAATTGACCACTCTCACTCTGATTTTTTAACAATACTAACAAACCATTTTTTGCAACCTCAATCAAATCTTTTTCTTTTGAAAGAATAGAAGCTATAGAACAAATTGAATGATCTCTAGCCCAAACAGAATAATAATTGTCAGAACGTTCAAAACTAGCTGAAAAACCAATTTTTGTAGAATTTACTTTTAAAACATTTATTGCTTCTTGAAAAGCATTATCAATTAAATTATTCATAAAGAAAACGTAGTAAAAAACTTTATAAACAATTACAAACTCAATTTCATTATTCAATACGTTAACCAATTTTTAAAAAATCCTTTTAAAAAAAGGTAATATTGATTATGTAAAACATACCTTCATAATTGAAACTTTTTTTAAAAGTTTCATCAAAAGAATTTTTTTAGAAAAAAAATTCAGTAAAAATAAAATAATTCACTAAAAGAGTAAGAAAATCCATTTAAAAAATGGTAAAAAAAAATAGATTAAACCAAGCCTTCGTAGCTCAGTAGGTGGAGCATCCGACTGTTAATCGGCAGGTCGTAGGTTCAAGTCCTACCGAAGGCGTTTT
>JAQVAR010000008.1:2584-15780 GCA_028690725.1 Candidatus Iainarchaeum sp. | reverse complement strand
TAGTAGCAATATTAAGATATAGAAAACAAGAAATTTAATAAAAAATATGAAAAAATATGAATATTCGAACAATTAATAAAAAAGATTATTCTACAATTTTGGAACTTGATAAAAAAGTTTATCCTACTTCTTTTCCAGTAACAAAAAAAATTATTCAAAAATGGTATGTTAATAACCCAGAATTTGGCGGAATTTTTGAAGAAAATGGAATTATAAAAGGAATAATAATTGCAATTCCATTAAATAAAAATGGTTGGAACGCACTTACACAAGGTGAATTAAAAGAAGCTGAAATTGAAAAAAATACCTTATTTAATAATTTAAGAGATAAAGAACTTTTCATACACATTTACCACATAGAAAAATTAGATAAAACAATTAAACAATTTCATAAGTTAACACTACAATATTTAAATTCAATCATTACAAATTTGAAAAAAGAAAATAAGTTACTTGAAGTTAATGGGTTTTCTGGATTGTGTGTTACAAAAGAAGGAATAAATCTTTTTGAAAAAAAGTTTAATTGTGAAGAAAAAGATTTTATTATTCAAGAAAACATACTTGAAAAAAATGGAGAAAAAAATGTATTAGAATCAAATTCTAAAAAAGAAATAAACAAGAAAATTCAACAAGGATACAAATATATTAACCGATGTAAAATGTTAGTAATCAACAAAAATGAAAAAAGCAATCTTTGGGAATACATAAAATAATTAATCTATTTTTAATTCAAACCAATCAATTTTTTTTTCTTCAACCAATTTTTTAATTTTTCTTTGTACCTCACTTAATTGAGATTTATTGGTTTTGAATTCGACAAAAATTATTTTATCCTCTTCAAAAGAAATACCATCAATTGGTTTACCAATAAAACGAAAATTTTGTGAATTATAAGGATATTTGTCAGAAAAAGGAATCCATTGTTCTGTTAACTGACCATATTTAACACTCTGAGAACGTTTTAAATATTGAATTGAAGCCAATTCCTCATTTAAAGAAAAAATTTTTGAAATTAAAAAAAACAAAATTATTATCAGAACAATAATAAAAAAAAATAATATTAATTCAAACATATTAATACAATACAATTCGTATTATTAAATATTATTGACTAAAAATTTTTTTAACAAAAATTAGAGTCTTTTAGAAACAAATGGTTCATCTATTTTATAACCAAAATTTTTGTTATAATATTCTCTTACCCCCAAACCAGAAATAATAACCATTTTTTTAGAATCAAACTTTTCTCTAGCAATTCTTTCAGCTTCTTCTAACAAAATTTTGCCATAACCAATATGTTGTGTAGAATCAATATCACGTTCACCAAGATTAAGGGATTTGCCATAAACATGCAATTCTCTAATCAAAGAAGTTTTAGCATCAATTTGTTTTACAAAAGGGTCAAAAGGTTTTCTTAATCTAACAAAACCATAAAGACAATTTTTTGATTCCATAGAAATAAATGCTTCAATACCATTAGAAGCATCATAAAAAACTGTTCTTAATTTTGGTTTTTCATCAATTATTTTATTTTGTCTAGAAAATAATCCTATCTCTCTACAACGAATACAATTACATTTTTTTTTATTAGAAATTAATTGTTTTTCAATCAATTGACGCAAATTTGTTTTTTTAATACCCCCACTAATAATATTGCTTGGGATATCCCTATTAACCCTCATTACTCTAACCCAAGGCGGCAACTCTGATTTTATTTTTGCTAAAAGATTTATTGTTTTTTTCTCACTCATTGGAGAAAAATTTCCTTTTTTCCAATCAGAATAAAGTTTTGTTCCTTTTATAATTAAACAAGGATAAAATTTAACCATGTCTGGTTTAAAATCTGGAGAAGAAAAAATCATTTTAAAATTTTTTAAATCTTTAGAATAATTACTACCAGGAAGACCAGGCATTAAATGATAAAGAACTTTAAAACCAGAATCTTTTAATAATTGAGTTGAATTAACAACTGATTTGACATTATGCCCCCTATTAATTTTTTCATAGATTTTATTATCTGGATTTTGAACACCTAATTCCACTCTTGTCCCACCTAAATTAAGCATTTGCTTAATATCATTTTTTGAACACAAATCTGGGCGAGTTTCAAAAGTTATTCCAACAATTCTTCTCAAAGATTTTTCAGCATTTTTTTTTGATTTGACAAAAGAATTAGTTTTTTTACCAGTAACAGCATCAATACTTTTTTTAACAACACTAATTTGTTGTTTTTTTGGAAGAGCTGTAAAAGAACTACCTTGAAATATTAATTCTATTTTGTTAGCATTATTACCAGTAGCATCTAATTGAGAAATTCTATTCAAAACTATTTTGTAAGGATCATAACCTAATCTTTGAGCCCTAAGTGTAGAAGGTTCAAAACCAGTATATGATTGTGGAGCAATTTTTCCATTAAAAGAAGAAGGACAATAAACACATTTTCCTGGGCAATCAAAAGGAGGCAACATTACAGCAATTACTTGCACACCAGAAAGGCTTCGAGTAGGTTTTATTGAAAGTAATTTCAAAACTTTTTTAGAAGGTTTTTTTAATTGACTAAGAATAAATGACCTTGTTGGGATCTCTTTCAAAGAAAATTTTTTACAATAATCAAATTGAACCAACTCAATGTCTCTCAAAGAATTAATTTTATTATTATTTATATCCTTGATTATTTGTTTAGCATAACTAACTTTATTTTCTAACTGGCACATAAAAAAACAGTAAACAAAAATTAGTTAAATACTAGTGAAACAATACTAGTTAAAAAATAGCTTGGTAATAATGAAATTGAATAAAATGGAAAGCCCATTAATGAAGAATTAAATTTAGAATTAAAAGTTGAAAGTACTTTAGAATAAAGAGTAAATTCTTTGATATTATCTTGCATTGATATTTTAGAGTTAAAATAATGTTCCCCATGTACCCTGGGATAAACAATTATTTTTTCTATTTTTTTTTGTTGCTTAGGAACAATGACTTCTTTATAATATTCTTTTCCAAAATACTCGTCTCCAAGCCAATACCATGGTAAATCAAGTTTAATTTTGAAAATAGCATCAGCATCAGAATTATTTATTAATAAAAATTCATATTCTGCCGAATTGTTAACAAATGTTTCAGAAGAATAATTTAACAAAGCAACATCTAATAATGATTCTTCAACTGAAAAAAATACTCTTATTGATTCTGAAGAAGAAACTCCTTTTAAAATAAATGAAAAAAAATAATTTGTTTTTGGAGTATTTTTATTAGAAGAAATTATTATTTTTACTGATTCTAAATAATCTTTTACAGAAACATCAAAATTTTCTGTTAAACCCGAAGTTAATTCTAAAGAATTAAAACGCCCCAATTCCTTAGAAATAATTAATTCTAATGTTTGCCCAGGAACAATAGCCCCAACAAAATCATTTTCTAATAGTTCTTTAGAAATTGGTTCAACAAGTCTAATAGCAAAAACATTTGTTGTTAATAACAAAAACAAAATCAATAATACACCTTTTTTAAACATTGTAATCAAAAAAATTGTTAATAGGAACAAAATAAAAAGGTTATTTAATGGAAAAAAAAGAAACAATATTTAAAATGATAAAAGAACATCACAAGAAAACCTTCGAAAAAGCTAAAAAAGAAGGAAAAATGGATTTGGATTTTATTCCATTGTGTGAACATCTTACAAAAACAACAGAATATTTTACTAGTAGTTGTTGTGCAGGAAGAATCGCACTAGTAGGATTAAACAAAAAGGAAACAAAAAAAGAAAGCGCATTTCATAGGAAATGGCATAAAAAAGTAAAATTTGAAGAAATAAAAAAAGGAATTAGTTCTTTTGAGGGAGAAGTATTGTGGTTAAAACAAGAACCATTAATATTACATTTAGGAACAAAAACATTAAATAATTCAATAAAAATAATTGCAATTTGTGAAAAAATTGGTTTGAAAAGAGCAGGAATAAAAGTAATAAAAGAAGGAAAATATATTTTAGAAATTATTGGAAACCACAATATAAATATGCCAGTTAAAGAGGGAAAAATTAGTATTAATGAAAATTATTTAAAATATGTTGTAAAAAAATGTAATCAAAAATTTGATAAAAATAAAAAAACATTAAAAAAATTAACAATCGAAATAAAAAAACAAATAAAATAATTAAATTATTTTTTTAAATTTTAAAATTAAAACTATTAAAAATGATGATAATAATACAAATATTATAATTGGTATTATTAAACTATTAGTATCTTGTTGTTGAAATTCAAGTTTATTTTCAACATCAATTATTAGTTTATTTACCTCATTATAATCATTATTATTTAATGCTAATTTTATATTTTCATAAATTTCTAACATTTCTGGTGGGTTATCTGCTAATACAATTTTTGCTTTTATTTCAGCTGTTTTTGCTTCAAATTGTCCTTGAATAACATTTCCTTTGTTAATTGATTCGTTTGCCTTTTGAATTAACTCAACTGATTCTAAATCTTTTGATTTATTTACTTCTCTTATTATTTCATCAAAATTAAATTCACAACTATTCAAATCTGGATTCCAAATATTATTACAACAAATACCCTTTCCTTTAAAACATTCTATTCCACAAACAACTCCATTACAAACACACTCATGATTAATTATATCAAAACCAGATTTACAGTTTAGTATTTCACATTTTTCTCTAACACATTTTTCATTATCATCACAATCATTATTTGTTAAACATTCAGGTTCAATATTTTTTAAAACACATTTTTCATCAACACAAATTTGATTTATTAAACAATCATTATTTGACTCACACTCACCCATATTACAGTCTGAAAAAAGAATTGGATTACCACCAACACAACCACTAGGAAAACTAGAACTAACACTTCTTGATTTTAATCCATCATTATTACAATCCCCCCAATCAGAATAAACAAAAGAAAAACAAGTTGGCACACAAGATTGAGACAAAATGAAATTACCACCAACACAACCACTAGGAAAACTATTCAAAATACTTCTTGATTGAACACCACTATTAGAACAACTCCCCCAATCAGAATAAACAAAAGAAGAACAGACAGGAATTTCATAGTTACAATCAATTAATTCACTTGTGGGATGAGAAATACCACCACTACAATTTCCAATTTTGTTCCACACCCTAGTTAATTTACCATCAGCCCCACAATTACCATCAACAAAAACCCAATTAGAAGAAGTACAAGACGAAACATAATCACAAAAAACAAACTCAGTAGCAGGCTTCGACACACCACCAACACAAACACCCACCTTAGACCAAGTCCTAACCAACAAACCATCAGACCGACAAACACCATCAACAAAAACCCAATTAGAAGAAGTACAAGACGAAACATAATCACAAGAAACAAATTCAGTAGCAGGCTTCGACACACCACCAACACAAACACCCACCTTAGACCAAGTCCTAACCAACAAACCATCAGACCGACAAACACCATCACTATAAACCCAATTAGAAGAAGTACAAATAGAAGGAACATAAGTACAAGGCTGACTCAAAACAGGAGCCCCCCCAACACAACCAGTGGGCGACTTAGAAACAATAGTACGTGTTTGAACACCACTAGAAGGGCAAGTAGAAGGACTCCAAGAAGAATAAGTAAAAGAAGTACAAGTTGGAGGACAGTCATTTGGACAACTCATTGTATCCTCAAATGATTCACATATCCCATTATTATTACAACCAAATCTATCTCTGCTTCCAGATGCAGTACTTATATCTCTACAACAAAGTTCATTACTCATACCTAAAGAAGAACAATTTTTTCCTTGATTATAAATATTAATACATGATTTCATCAAATTGTAATAATAGTAACCCAGCATGTCATTAGCTGGTTCTGCATCCTTACTATACTCTGAACTATACGCATCCATAAAACAATCAGATTTAAATCCTTCAGAATTCTCTGATAAACCCCTACCATAAGGTGCTGGTTGTGAAGAATAATATCTTTGAACAATCCATTCATTCCATGAAGCAATAGTAACTATTATCGCGCTAGGATTATTGAAAACTGTTTCAAATTGTTTTCTAAAAGTTCTCCCATAAAATTTTGGAGTTGAAATAGCATCCCAATTCATGCAAAGATTTTGATACGCAAAAGTTACAGGGATTTGTTCAATTAACCCACCATTTATTGTTAATCGTTGACTACAAGTTGTTGTGCCACCACTATTTTTGAATTGCCTCCAATCAGAACAATGTTCAAAAAAACTCCATTTTGGTTGAATAGGATTCCACGCCCACATTTTTCTTACAATAAAAGAATCCCCAAACATAGCACTTTCTATGGCAGATATTCTTAAATCATCAGCTTTTGTCCAAGAAATAGAATCATATTCATAATCAACCGCAAGAATTAATTTTTTTCCACCAAAATTAGCCCACAAACCAGCATATTTACTATCTATCATGTACCCCAAAATTTTGTTAATCATATCATTATTCCCAGCATAATCTCCATCATTATTCCAATTAGCAACTGGGATGGGCAACCAAGGAACAATTTTTGGAGCATTTGGAACAGTTTTCCAAACTTCTAACATTCTTTCAAAAGGCTTAATTATCATTTTTTGAGCTTCAAATAATGTTATGTGAGGATGATTAGTCATGTCAACATAAACAAAATCAATTCCAGCATCTCTAAGCATCTCAGCATGAATTCGCAAAATATTATCATTATTTGATAAACAATAATAACCTAGTTTAGGTTCGCCCCACCAATGCCAAGAAGGAACCGGACCAAGTTGCCCTTTTGACAAATCATATTGAGCAACCCCTTGAGAATTTAAAGAAGTACAATGCCAAAGCAAATAAAAAATTCCAAATTTTGCATTAGAAGGCGCAGAAAAAACAAAGCTTGAAAAAAATATTAATAAAAAAAAAATACAAATAATTTTTAATCTCAAAAAAACACCAAATAATATATTATTTTATAATATTTAATACATTCTATATCATTGAATTATTTAAAAAAAAAAGCAAAATTTATTTCAATGATTCATAAATAGAAGAAAGAACCTTTTCTGAATCAAAATAATAACTTTGAATTACTTCAAGAACCTCTTTTGGTTTGTGAATATTATTTTCAATCATCCAAGATAATACTAATTGCCTTGTTTCAATTTCTTTCTTCAAATCATTTTTTTCCATAGAATTTTCTAAAGCAAATTCTTCAATAATATGACTTGGCAAATTAGTTCTAGACAAAATTGAATTATTTAATTCAAAAACATTTGCCAACAAAATTTTATCATCCATTTTTGAAACTTCAGCTATTTGTGAAACATGCCTAGAAACACCTTTATTTTTAGAATAAATTTTTTTCATAACAACAATTAAATCAATTAAAGCTAAATGTGATTTAGGAACATCAAAAGGTCTTTCACTTAACTTATTAATTGATTCTCTAGCATTATTAGCATGAATTGTTCCAAGACAACCCGCATGACCATTATCCATTGCAGTAAAAAGAGTTAAAGCTTCATTACCTCTAACTTCACCAACAATAATTCTATCTGGCCGCATTCGCAAAGCATTTTTCAACAAATCATCCATATTTATTTCTTCATCTTTAGAATGCTTTGCTTCTAAAGCAACCCAATTTTTTCTATCCAATAAGCTTAATTCTAAAGTATCTTCAATAGAAATTACTCTCTCACTAAGACGAATAAAATTTGTTAAAATTGAAAGCAAAGTAGTTTTGCCAGAAGCAGTTCCACCAATAACAAGAATATTTTTTGGATTAATCCCAAAACCATCAACCATTAACCAAAGAAAAGCAGCTGATTCAACAGATAAAATATTATCTTTAATTAAATCAATTATTGTCAATGGAATAGTAGAAAATTTTCTTATTGTAAGAGAAATTCCTTTAGCAGAAACATTATCCATTGTAGCATTAACTCTACTACCATCTGGCAAACGTGCATCCAATAAAGGATTACTTTTATTAAAATCTTTCCCAACACTCTGAGCAATCCTTTGCAAAATATTATTAAATTTTTTTTCATCCAAAACAATATTAGTTTTACAAAAACCAAAATCTTTGTGAAAAACAAAAACTTCATCCAAACTATTTATCATCAGTTCTTCAAAATCTTTTTCAAGTGAAAAAAAAGATAATTGTTTTAGCCCAATAGAATTATGGAGAACAATTTCAGAAAATAAAGCTTTATCAGAAACAAAATTAACTTTAGAAATTAACCTAATTAAAGATTCTAAAAGAGAAATAAAAATTTTTTTTGAAGGAATTTTTTCTAACAAACCATTTAATTCAATAACAGAAACAATATTTTCTCTAAAATCATTTAAAAAATTTTCAGGAACATTAAAATTTTGTAACTCTGAAAAAGAGGCTTTTCGTTGAATTAAATTTTCTAAAAATAATGCAAAAATATTTTCTTCTTCTGACAAATTAATATTTTTTAAATCATAAAAATTATTAGTTAATCCTTTGTAAAAAACACCCAAAGCCGATTCAGACAATTTTTCCAAACGAACCTCATTAAAATCCATACAAATGATTTATATAAAAAGTAGTATAATAAGCTTATTATAAAACAAAGAAATTATCTAATATAAGAGTGGTGAAAAAAATTGAACAAAAAAGAACGAATAAAACTATATAATAAAGTATTAAAAAAAATAATTCCAACAAAAAAAGAATTAATTGAAGAACAAAAAATATTCGAAGAAATTAATCAAAAAATAAAAAAAATAAATGGAAAACACTCACATTTAGAATGGTGTGGAAGTAGTGCAAGAAATACTCATTTGAAAAATGATAGAGATTTAGATTTATTTATCATGTTTGACAAAGAATTAACAGATAAGGAATTAGAAAAAGAAGGATTGAGAATAGGAAAAAATGTTTTTAGAGGATATAAATGGGAAAAAGCATATTCTCAACACCCTTATATAAGAGGAATAATAAAAGGATTCGATATAGAAATTGTTCCAGGATATATTGTAAAAAGTGGATCAGAAAAAAAAAGTTCTGTTGATAGAACTCCTTTTCACAACAAATATTTATTAAAAAGATTATCTGAAAAACAAAAAAATGATATTAGACTATTAAAACAATTTTTTAAGGGAATTGATGCATATGGAGCTGATTTAAAAAATTGTTCATTACCAGGATATGGAATAGAATTATTAATATTATATTATAAAAATTTTGAAAATGCTTTAAAAGAAATATCAAAATGGAAAAAAATAAAAATAATAAAATTTAATAAAGAAGAAGAATTTTTTGAAAATCCATTAGTAATAATTGACCCTGTTGATCCAAAAAGAAATGTTGCATCAGCATTAACAGAAGAACAGTTTAATAAAATTATTTTAGCGAGCAAATTATTTCTAAAAAATCCAAGTATAAAATTTTTTTTCAAACAAAAAAATAAAAAATGGAATAAGAAAAAAGTTGAAAAAATGTTAAATAAAAAAGAATTAATTGCAATAAAAACAGAATTTCCAAAAAAAGATTTGCCAGATTTAATTTGGGGGCAATTAAGAAGAATGTTAAAAAAAATTTCAAATGATTTAGAAGAAAATGATTTTATTGTCTTAAGAAAAAAAGTTTGGAGTAATGAAAAAGATGTTTGGTTTATATTTGAATTAGAAACATTAAAACTACAAAAAGCAAAAAAAATAATTGGACCAAAAGTAATTGATGAAGAAAATGTAAAAAAATTTTTAGAAAAAAAGAGAAAAATACTTAGCGGGCCAAGAATAGAACAAGAAAGAGTTATTTTAGAAATTGAAAGAGAAAAAATTAACGCTAGTGAAATATTAAAAGATTTTTTAAAAAAATGTGAAAAACAAGAAAAAAAAGCAATGAAAATAATTTTAAAAAAATCAAAAATAATTTTTGAAAAAGAAATATTAAAAGAATACAAAGGAGAGTTTGCAGAATTTTTTACAAAATATTTAGAAGGAAAAGAAATTTTTCAATAAGTGATTAAATGGAAAAAATAAAAAAAGGACAATTGTGGAAACACTATAAAAATAATGAAAATTTGTATGAAATAATAGGGGTTGGAAAAAATTCCGAAAATTTAGAACAAATGGTTATTTATAAGGCATTATATAAAGGTGATTTTCCAATAGGACAAATCTGGGTTAGACCAGAAAAAATGTTTTTAGAAAAAATTATAAAAAATGGAAAAAAAATCAAAAGATTTACTTTAATAAAAAATATTTGAATAATCATAATAAAATTTATTTTAATTTTATTGTTATTAGAGAGATAATCGAATTTTTTCACGAGCATTAACAAGGATCAACGGACCTAGAGGGAATCGAACCCCCACTTCTTCCTTTCTCCAAGAATAATTCCGAAGGGAAGCGTCGTAATCCATTTGACTATAGGTCCACAATGTAATAAACTTCAAACTAGTTTTTTAAGCTTTAGGAATAAGATATTTAGAATTAAACACCTCATATTATATAACTAATTAAATAAATTTTTTAACCTAAAAATATTGAATGAAATAGCATAAATAATGATTTTATGTGTTTTGTTTAAGTTAAAGCTAAAGATTTCTTTTATAAATCTTATTGCCAAGAAAATTAGTTATATCAAAGGATTAAACATACAAAAAGGTGAAATTATGAAAAAATGTACTACTTGTAATAAAATAGTTTATGATAAAAAAACAGAATTTAAATGCCCCAGTTGTGGAAAAGAAACAATTATTAGATGTGATTCGTGTAAAAAATCATCAAAAGAATATTCTTGTAAAGAATGTGGATTCATAGGACCGTGAAATCATGGGAAAAGCAATGGTCATATTTAAAATATTCTCAGACCCAGAAAAAATAAGCCAAGTTGAAGAAAATTTAAAAAAAATAGATATTGAACAAATAAAATTTCAAGATATAAAAAGAGAACCAATTGGGTTTGGAATAGAAGTCATTAGAGTAGGATATATTGTTCCGGACAAAACAGACGGATTAATGCCACAATTAGAAGAAAAAATTTCAAAAATTGAAGGAATTAACCAAATTGAAATGGATGGGGTAACCCTAATTTCATAAAAAAATAAATAAGATAAAATAAGAAAAATAAGGACTATTTTTTATTACTTTTTGAATAAAAATTGATTATGATAAAAACATTAGAACTAAAAAATTGGCGAACACACAAAGAGTCAAAATTAGAATTTGGAAAAGGAACAAATGTTATAATTGGAGTAATGGGCTCTGGAAAAAGTTCTATTATAAATGCATTAAGCTATTCGCTATTTGGAACATTCCCATCATTAAAAAGCAAACAAATATCATTAAATGAAATAATAATGAATAAACCAAACAAATGCGATCAAGCAGAAACAAAAATTGTTTTTGAAAATAAAAAAAATATTTATACTATTCAAAGAATAATAAAAAATAATGGAACAAACGAAGCAAAAATATATAAAAATGATGTTCTTATTGCAGGACCAAAACAAAAAGATGTTAATGAAAAAGTAGAACAAATATTAGGATTAAATTATGAATTATTTAGTAGAGCAGCATATTCAGAACAAAATGAAATAGATTTTTTTTTAAAATTAACACCAAGTGAAAGGAAAAAAAAATTTGACGAACTTTTAGAATTAGAAAAATACGAAATCGCAAGAAAAAATTCATTAATGCTAAAAAACCAAATGATAAGAGAAAATAAACAACAAAAAGAATTTATTGAACAACAAAAAAAAATTATTAAAAGTTATGAAGAAGAAAAAACTGTTTTAAAAATTTTAGAAGAAGAAAAGAAAATAAAAGAATTAGAACAACAAAAAGAAAATTCTGAAAAAAAATTAAAAGAAAATAAAATTGTTCTTGAAGAAATGGAAAAAAAAGAAACTATTTACAATGAAGTAAAAGAAAACATTATAAAAAATAAGTCAAAATTTGAAGTTTTATCAGAAAACATAAAACAAAAAAAAACAATTGAATTAAAAGAAATAATAAAAGAAAATGAAGAATTAATAAAAAAGATGAAATTTGTTAAAATAAAAAAAGAAAATAACGAAAAACAAAAAGAACAATTTGAAGAAATCAACAAAAAAATTAGCGAAGAAAAAAAAATATTAAAATACAGATTAAAAGAAATTGAAAATGAAGAAAATGAAATAAAAAAAATAAAGGGAAAATGCCCAAAATGCTTAAGAGAATTAACAGAAGAACATAAAATAGAAATAATAAACAAAGGAAAAAAAATAATTGAAGAAATAAATTACAATATAAAAAATGTAGAAAAAAAAGAAGAACAAAATTTAGAAAAATTAAATAAAATAAAAGAAGAACAAAAAAATAATGACCAAGAAATTGATACAATAAAAGAAAAAATTTTTATATTGGAAAGAAACAAGAGAGAAGCAGACGAAATAGAAAAATATAAAAAAGAACTTCAAAACTTAGGAAAAAAAATTCCAGAAGAAGAAGAAAAATTAAAAAAAATTAGTTTTGATAAAAAAAAGTTAGATGAACACAAAAAAAATTATCTTGAGATAAAATATTTTATTCAAAATATTGACAATAATTTAGAAAATGGTTTTGAAATAATAAAAAATCTTAAAGAAAACATCGAAAGAATAAAAAAAATAAAAAATAATATTGAAATAATTGAAAAAAAATATTTGAAATCTGAAAAAGCTTCAGAAAAACTAGGAATTTTTGAAACATGTTTAATTGCTACACAAAATGAATTAAGGGAAACTTTATTGGAAAATATTAATAATGCAATGTCACAAATTTGGAGTTCTTTATATCCATACAAAGATTTTGTGGATGCAAGATTATGCGTTATAGAAAACGGTTATGATTTACAAGTTCTTACGAGAAACGGAAATTGGATTAGAGTAGAAGGAATTTTAAGTGGGGGCGAGAGAAGCGCAGCAGCAATTTGCATTAGAATAGCTTTTGCATTAGTATTAACAAAACAATTATCACTTTTTATTTTAGATGAACCAACACATAATTTAGATAAAAATGCCATAGCAAGATTAAGTGAAATGTTAAATTTATCTATGCCAGAACTAGTAGAACAAATATTTATTATAACACACGAAAAAGAAATGGAAAAAGCAGCTACAAGTAATCTCTACTTATTACAAAGAAATAAAGACTTAGACGAAATAACAAAAATAGAAGTAATGCCAATAATATA
>JAQVAR010000008.1:0-2484 GCA_028690725.1 Candidatus Iainarchaeum sp. | reverse complement strand
GAAAATTCTTTAAATTTATATAAAATGTTTTCTTGAACAGAATCAATTGATTTTGCAATAGTTAATGAAAAAAATTTTGAAAAAGGATTAGTTAAGTGAAAAGGAATTTCTAAAGAAATTTTTTTTAATGAAAATAAAATTTTTGATGAGAAAAAAAAATCAAAACTATTTTCAAGCAAAAGATTTTTTGAATAAAAATCTAAATTTTCTTTAACACAAAAAATTTCTTTGTTTATTTTTTTTATTTCTTTTGAAAGAAAAGATTCCTTTTTTTTACAAAACCAAAACAAAGAATGATTTTTTGATAAAAAAACCTTTTTTTCATTTAATAATTTTATTGCATCTTCTAAAGGTAATAAATATTTTTTATCATATTTTAATGGACCAATTGGAAAATTTTTTAAAAAAAATTCATTTTTTTTATTTTTTCTAATTTCTTTTTCAGAATTTTTGTAATTAAAAGAATTTGAAAAAGTATTTGAAGAAGAAATATAAAACAAATCTTTTTTTCTAGACACCACTTCAATTAGTGTTGATGGCAAAAGATTAAAATCGTCAATTTTTATTGGTTTACAACAATCACAATTTATTGTATCTTGACCAATATTAAAAAAAATATTTGTTAAAGATTGTAGCCAAACATGCGAAAAATCAATTTCTGAAAAATTTTCAAAAAAACCATAAGGAGCAAATTCTTTTTTTGAATAAAATTTTTTTTCATTATCCCAATTTATTGTTCCACCGTGTTTAAAATAAATATTTTCTAAAAATATTTCTGTTTTTTCTTCAATAGAAAAAGGAATTTTGTTTAATGGTATTTTTAATATGTTTGAAAAAGCACTTTGTTCAATCAAAAAAAGTGTTTGATTTCTATCAATATTAAGTGCTTCCTTAAAAATAATTTTTGGAATTAATGCAAAAGAAAAATCTTTTTTTGAAAAAATTTTTTTAGGATAATTATTTTCAAAAGAAAATGAATCAAAATAAGACCAATCTTTTTCAATAAGAAATATTCGCTCAGGTTCTAAAACCAAATGTTTTTTGTTAGTAATTATTGCTAATAAATTACTAATTTTTTTTAAAACTTCAAAAGAATTTGAAAAAACGCAAATTTTATTGTTGTGCTCTTTAACAAAAAAATTTTTTATTTTAAAAAAAAATAATAATTCTAATATTTTTTTATTAAATAAAGAATTTAGCACAAGATATGGTTTAAATGAAAATCTTTTAGCTATTTGAGAATAATCATTTTTAAAATAACAAATTATCTCACTTTTTTTCTCATTATATTCTACATTAACTAAATACTTGTGTTGGGTCATGAAAAAGGATTTTTTTGGTTATTTATAAATAATTTGGAAGTTCTGTGCCGACCTTAAAGAAAAGTGTTTACTTCATCATCTTGTTTTTTTTCATCAGAATAAAATCTTTTAGCAGCTTCTTCTAAAGACATTTCATGTTTACTTGGAGCTGATTCACGCATTCTTACTTTAAAAAAAGTTGGTGCCGAAACAGCTTCTCCAACAATTAATGCTTCTCCAACCCTCAAAGAAGAAATCATAGAAACACTATTATTATCCAAACCCTCACTAGATTGTTTTATATGATCCAAATCATAAGGATTGGTTATTCTCAAAATTATATTAGTATTACAATTTGCAAGAGTAGTAGTGTCAAGTCTTTTTGGCCTTTGAGAAACAACTATTAAAGAAGCACCAAATTTTCTACCTTCTCTAGCAATTGTTCTTAAAATAGGTTTTGCAAGAGCATGATCCACAGAAGTTGTTTCAGGGATAAAATTATGGGCTTCTTCAACTAAAACTGCAAAAGGACAAATTTTTTTTACACGCCTCAAATTAAATAATTTTTGTGAAATATAAGCAACAATTAATTGTTTTTTTCTATCAGAAATAATATTATTTAAATCAATTATTGATAATTGCCCTGGTTTTACAAAATCAATTATTGAAGGGTCATCAATTTTTCCAAAAATATTCAAAAAAAATAATTCATCAATAATATTGTTTAACGGAAAAGCAATTTTTGAATCCAATCCAGAAATTTCTCCTTTTAAATTATTTAAATCAAAAGGCCCCAATCCAGATTTCATCTCGTTTTTTAATTCTGAAATAACCCTAAAAAATTCTCTTTTTTGAACTGTTGTTATTGAAGGAACTAAAGAAGAAATCATTTGAGGGGAAATATTTTTTGTTGCAATTTTTATTTCAGAACCATTAATTATTCTTGTCGTTGAAGAAAAATCTTTGTAATCAGAATTTGTATTTGGTTCTCCAAAAGAAGAGTATTCTCCATGAGTATCAAAAACAACAACAGCTATTTTTCCTTGGTCATCAGACCTTTTTTGTAATTCTTCCAAAATAACTGACATCAAAAATGATTTACCTGCCCCACTCTGAGCAACAACAGCTAAATGTTTTTGTAATAATTTAGACATATTCAATTTTAATTCAATATCATGAAATT
>JAQVAR010000067.1 GCA_028690725.1 Candidatus Iainarchaeum sp. | reverse complement strand
GTTTTAGAATTATTACAAACCAAAAAATTTTCTGAATATTGTTGGTTTGGTAACAATAACAAATTTTTTTCACTAGGATAAACTGTTAGCCTTGTTTGACCAGACAAACAAGTTAAATTTAACAAATAGGTTACTGAAATAACCCCAGAAAAAATTAATGAAGCAGAATAATTTCCAGCCGAATTATTAGAACAATACAAATCAATTGTAATAATATTAGAATCATTAATATTAAAAAAATTTAGAATGTTTCCATCTTGCGAAGAAGTAATAGAAACATTTGGATCATCAAAATCAATAGAAAAATTGTAACTAGAAGGAACATTTCTAGCATTAAAAACTTCTAATGTTATTTGTCTAGAAGAACCTTGATTTAATGATTCGTTAATTTGAACAGGAGAAAAAGAAATTGTTGTTGTTGAAATTGAAACAAAATCGCCAAAAGATTCTATAATAAAAACAAAAGAACCAGAAGCATTAGGCCACTCACCCCTAATATCTGCTTTAGTACTAGCAAAAATATCATTATTAGCAATATTAAGAACAAAAGTTTTGTTTTCAATAGATGATTTTGAAAAATCAGTCATTTCTGGAATAATTATTGTTAACTCTTTTTTCGAACCACTACCAAGAAAATAAACATTATCAACTTCTTGCGCTAATATTCTAACTGATTGTTGACCAATTTGTTGTTGTTGAACTATTTGTTGAATTGTTATTTGATCAAAAATCATTGCAGTAAAAACTGTTAAAATAAATAAACCAACAGCAAAAATAATTAATGTTTCTATTGATGCTTGTGCTCTCAAAAAAAACACCTTTTAATTATTGTAAACATATAATCACTTTATATTAATACAATAAAAGTACTTATTATTCTTAATTGTAGCAAAAAAATAGCTTGTTTTACTAATACAAAAAAAAATTGAAAAATTATGAACTATCTACAACACTAATTTCAATAAATGCTTCATACTCTGATTCAACTTCAAAAGAATTTATATAATTAGAAATGATACTACCATAATAAGTATTAAAATCAAAATTTAATATTTCAAATTCTAATGTTACTTCCTCACAAGAACCTGAATTAATACTCGTTATTTCTAACAAATCATCCCAATTAGTAATCCAACTAATAATATTATTGTCTGGTTGACCAGAACCACTCCAAGTAATATCATTAATACTAATATCAGATTTGTTACAAATAGAAAAATTTTTTTCAACAAAAGTATTTTGTATAGTAGTAAAATTAGTAACTAAAGGATAAATCATTATTTCCTCAATTAAAAGCAATGATTCAACAGAAAGAGAAATTGATTTATACATATTTGAATCTTCTGTTTGACTATTAATAATAATATTTCCAGAATAATTTCCAGAAGCATTTGAAAGAATATTAAAATTTAAATCAATAGATTTTATTTCATTTGGTTGGAGAATAAAAGAATCAGTATTCATATCAAGTGTTACTTGAGTATGAGAAAAATTTTTTGTAATAATAAAAGTTATTTGTTGTGAAGAATTATTTCGCAAAGAAAATGATTCTAACCTATTAGTATTAGGATTAGTTGAAAAAGAAATGCTATATTGATTTAACTCAAAATCAAGATATTGTAATTTAACAACATTACCATCAAAAAAAAGATAAAAAACTTGTTTTCCATATTGTGGCCTAATAGACCCCTCAATATTAACATCAGAAATGCCCATTATGTCAGAACCATCAAACATTTTTAACAAAATAATATTAGAAAAAATACTACTATTCTCAAAATCAACCCTTTTTGGAAATTCCACTTCAATTTTTACTTTAGAACCAATACCTGAAAGATAAGCTGTATTAACACCATTTACTATTTTTTGAACTGAAATCTTTGCAATAAAAAAATCATTAGAAACATTACTACTTTCAACCTGTTCAGCATAAAGAGAATAAATTAATATTAAAACAATTAAGGAAGTACACAAAACTAGTAATAACTCAATTGTTGTCTGACCCTTATTAAAACTTTTTAATTCCATCATAAAAATAAGGAAAATAGTATATTTATTATTAGTGTTTATTATACAACAAGATTTTTATTAACAAAAAACACTAATTTGTTACATGGGAAATGTTAATTTTATAAAAGAAGTAATACCAAATATAGAAAACAATAATTTATTAGTTATTGTTAATCAAAATCAAATAAAAGAATCCATAAATTTTTTTTTAAAAAATATTATAAATGAGCAAAAAATAATATTAGTGTCTTTTTCTGAACCAGCAAAAAATATTTTTGAAAAATTTGATAATAAAAATTTTTTTATAATAGATGCTTTTTCCAATGAAAAAAAAGAAGGGCAAAATTTTTTTGGAATAAAAAATCAAAATGACTTAGTTCAAATACAAATCGCAATAAAAAAAGCTTTACAAAAAATTGGGAAAAATACAATAATTGTTTTTGATTCTCTAAGCATTATTTCAATTTATAATTCTCCAAAAGAAACTGGAAAATTTATTTATTTATTTAACAACAAAATGAAACTTGAAAAAAATTCTTGTATTTTTTTTATAACTGAAAATTCTGTTGATGAAGAAATAATTAGTTTTGCAAAACAATTTTGTGACAAAACATTTGATTTTTCAAAAATTTATTCACACACAATTCAAAATAAATAAAAAATAAAATTATTTTTCAAAATACTTCAACATCTGGATAAACAGTTATCCCATCATTTTCAAAATTTATAGCACACAATTTATTAGTATGCTTTGTTCCACGCATTTTCAATATTTCTATAGAATGAATTCTTATCCCTTTTTCTTCATCATGATGATAATACATTGAAATAACAGCATCACTTATGAAAGCAATACTACCAGCTTTACTTTCAACAGTCAATGGTGAATCCTCAGCAATAACAATAGAAGTAATATTCCATTTTCCAAGCAAATTAAAAAATTCTAAAACTTTTTCTCGTCTCTTATATTCATCTTTGAATAATAAACCATAAGCAGTTATAGAATCAACAACAACTCTAGTAGCATTTATTTCCGACAAAGAATCTCTTATTTGCCCACCCCCCTCTTCAAGAATTTTTGTCACTTGGTGGGGCTTAAAAAAAAGCAATTTAAACTTTTCTTCTCTTTCTAATTTTTCAAAATCCCAACCAAATTGTAAGGCATGTCGATACAAAGATTCTCTTGATTCCTCAAAAGAAATAAAAATACCCGGTTCATTATATTTTGTTGCACCCTCATACAAAAATTGCATCCCCAACAAAGTTTTTCCAGTACCAGCTGAACCAACAACAAGAACAATAGAATTTTTTTCAAACCCCCCCTCTATTAATTCATCAAAACCATTAATTCCAGTGTGAACTCTTTTACTAGGATCAATTGAAGAACTAGACCCCTTAGAATCATTAGAAGAACTAAACTCAATATTTTTATCAATTTCATTAGAAGATTCTCTCTCAGGAGGAA
>JAQVAR010000066.1 GCA_028690725.1 Candidatus Iainarchaeum sp. | reverse complement strand
TTGCCTTATGGAGGAATATATAGGATAGAAATAGAAATAAGTGAGTTTGATGCTGGTTTAAATAGTTTGTTTGATGGAACAACACCAATCAAACCAATAAAAGTAACAATAGTTCCAGTACAAAAAGCACCAAACTATAATCCTTTTTATGAAACACCATTCAATGGTTTAGTTGGAAAAACAGGTAATGATTATAAAAGGGAAGATTATGGAATAAGTTTTGAAAATGAAATTGGAGAAAAAATAAAATTAAATAATACAACACAAGCGCAAACATTTGAAGGAGCACAAACAACAATTAATACTAAATTAATATCAGATTTACAAGAATTAAATAATGGAATTGTTTTAAGTTATGACAAAAATACTGGTAACTTAATATTGACTCCTTCCCAACCAACACCAATAGTAATGCTTATTGATAATAATAGAATAGGAGATTTAACAATAAATTATGTGTTGACTCAAGGGGGAAGTGAAATAAGTAATATTACAAATAAAAAATGGGGTCTTGTTGGTTCAACATTAGGCACAAGTAAATGTTTAGATTTAAGTAATAATGACAAAAAAATATTTGCAGAAGAAAAACCAGGTTTTTTAAGTTGGAGTAATGCAAAAGTTGGAAAAAATTGGTTAGCAACAACATTTTTTACACCAAAAGAAGGAACACCAACACAATTACAACCAGAAAGTCAACAAATAACATTTTATAGTACTCAATTAAATCACGAAAATGTAATGTTGGATCATTATAACCAACAAGGAAATATTGATTATGATACTTTACAAGGAATTTTTGATAGAATAAAAAATGAACAAATGTGTATTAGTAGAGATAGTGAAGAACAAGTAAAAATATGGTGGAACACAGAATATTTAGAAGAACTAATTAATGAAATAAATCCTTCAAAAAGTAGAGCATGCAACTAGAAAAAATATTGAATTGTAAACATTAGAATAGTTTAAAATACTTTCAAAAACAATGTGTTTATATGGCAATAAGACAAAGAGGATTACAAAATAAAATGTTTGATAGAAGAAAAACACAAAATATGCAACAACAAACTTCTTCTTTAAATGTATCAATGAAATCAAATGCTAAAATGATATTTTCAAGAATGACTAAATTTAGAAAAAATGTTAGTGTTTCTAAAGTTGGTGGAAAATTTAATGAATTAGTATTAGATAAAATTAGAAGAAAACAAAAAACAAAAGAAATTTATGAAAAATTGTTAAGAAAAGTTGGTTTAAAAGCAAGAAATATTGGGAGAGACAAAAGATTTTATGCAATTGCAGAATCACTTGTCAGAATTTACGAAGGAAAATTAGTTGAATTAGACGCTAGGTTAGAACAAATTAATAATATTTTGAGTAAAGAGTTAGCAGTTAATTCTCCATTATTAGAACAAAGCCCAACTTTAAAAACTGAAATAGAAAAAATGAAATTTGGAAAAATTGATGAAAGAGGACAACAAGTTTTAACACAAGCAATAAATGATATATTAAAAAAAAATCAAATTTTATAAATTATTTTAAAATTAGCCTATAAAACACCTTTTCAATATTGATTTTATTATTTGTATAAACAAAACCTTTTTATTATCTGTAATAAAGTATTATTATGGTAGTGGTTGATTGACTAACCCTTTTCGTAAAGGGAGGAAAGTCCGCCCACTCATCGCAAGATGACCCTGCCTGTAATGGGCAATGCTGAAAAGCTGGGCAGCTCAACAGAAACGATACCCGAAAGGGATGAAACGGGGGCTGTAGTGCAACTCGAAAGAGGCTTAGACTAATGTCAACCCACAAAGGAGCTTTCTCCTAATACGTGGAAACAGAAGGCGGCTTACATTCCACTGCCAAAATATATGAGTTGATTTTTTTTGAATAATTTTAGAACAGGATATAAAAAAAAATTTTCAGAAACTCAAAGAATTTTTTTGACCAAAGAACAAATAATTCAAGCTGAAAAAAAAAGAAAACAACTAGAAGCACTTAATAAACAAAACAATTCATTTGAAAGTCTTTCTCGAAATTATTTAAAACAAATACGTTTTATTAAAAATTGTGTAAAAAGAAAAAAGAAACTTAATCAAAATCAACAAGAAATTTTGAAAAAAAAATTAAGAGAATTAGAAAAACAAATGAGTACTTCTTTAAGGCAAGAAAGTATTTCATTTGAAGAAATTGAAAAAAAACGATTGAGAGAAGGATTAGTATTATCAGAAGAATTAATTAAATCAATAAGATTGATGGAAAATGATGGTTTAATAAGTAAGGGTTTTTCACATGATGCTTTTAGATTGCTTGATAATAAAGGAAACGTAAGAAAATTTTAGAAAGACTTGATTTAAATTCTTTTTTATGATTAAAATAAGTATGATAAAAAGTAAAGAATTAAAAAAAAAATATATTGAATTTTTTAAAAAAAAAGGGCATAAAGAAATTCCATCAGCTTCATTAATACCAGAAAATGATCCAACAGTATTATTTACTACCGCAGGAATGCACCCATTAGTTCCTTTTTTAGTTGGAGAAAAACACCCTCTTGGAAAAAGGTTGGTTAATTGCCAAAAATGTATTAGAACAGGAGATATTGATGAGGTTGGAGACAAGTGGCACCTAAGTTTTTTTGAAATGTTAGGAAATTGGTCTCTAGGAGATTATTTTAAAAAAGAAGCTATTGAAATGAGTTATGAGTTTTTAAATAAAGAATTAATGATTCCTATTGAAAGAATTAGTGTTACTTGTTTTGAAGGAGATAAAAATATTTTAAGAGATAAGGATGCTGCAAAATTTTGGGAATCTTGTGGGATTCAAAAAAATAGAATTCATTTTTTACCAAAAGAAGATAATTGGTGGGGGCCAGCTGGAGAAACAGGTCCTTGCGGTCCCGATACAGAAATGTTTTATCATGTAAAAAATATTCAAGAAAAAAGCACTCAAGAATTTTCAAAATTATGCAAGGAAGGGATTTTTTGCGAGATTTGGAATGATGTGTTCATGCAATATAACAAAAATAGTAATGGCGAATATTTAGAAGGACAACAAAAAAATGTTGATACTGGAATGGGTGTAGAGAGAACAGTTGCAGTACTTAATGGATTTGATAATGTTTATGAAATGGATACAATAAAACCAATTTTTGAAAAAGTTTTAGAATTGAGTAATAAAAAAAATTATGAATTCAATGAAGACAAATTAAAAAGTGC
Organism: Candidatus Iainarchaeum sp.; assembly: GCA_028690725.1. Lineage (GTDB taxonomy): Archaea > Iainarchaeota > Iainarchaeia > Iainarchaeales > JAAZKV01 > JABIDZ01. The sequence goes on along the minus strand of JAQVAR010000066.1, from coordinate 342 downwards.
AAGAATAATAACTGATCATTTGAGAGCAGCAACAATGATTCTTGGTGATGAAAAAGGAATTGTTCCAAGCAATGTAGATCAAGGTTACATACTTAGAAGATTTATTAGGAGAAGTATTAGGCATGCAAGATTGTTAGGAATTAAAGAAAATTTTTGTGTAGAGTTAGCAGAAATCATTGTAAAAGTAATGGGACAACATTATTCTGAAATAGAAAAAAACAAGAAAAGAATTTTTTTAGAATTAAAAAAAGAAGAAGAAAAGTTTTCAACAGCATTAGAAAAAGGAACAAAAGTATTAGAAAAAAAACTCACTTTTTTGAACAAAAATTCAATTAAAAAATT
>JAQVAR010000065.1 GCA_028690725.1 Candidatus Iainarchaeum sp. | reverse complement strand
ATTTTAACTTTGAATTTCAAACAATTTTCAAAAATAGCTTTCTTGTGTCGAGAGCCATATTTTAAAACAAATTTTTTGTATTATTAAATAAACATTATTGTAATATTTAAATGTTTTTAATAAAAAATCTTTTTTGTTTTGATTTTAAACAATTTTTGTAATGGGAAAAGGTTAATTAATTTCAAAGTGTTAAAATATTAATGATTTTTGAAGAAGTTTTTTCTTTCAAACTACAACAATTTTTTTCCAAAGAAAATCAAGAACTATTGGTATTTGGTTTCTTGTTGTTTACTCTTCCAATGCTTATATCAAATCAATTAATTTTGGGAACAATTGTTAATGCATTGTTAATTAAATTATCAATATCTTATAAGTCAAAAAAAGTTTTTTTGTTTTCTTTTCTTCCAAGTTTTGCTGTTATTACTTCAGGAATTTTGTTTGGTGTATTAAATCAATACCTTGTTTTCATGATTCCAATAATTTGGTTTGGAAATTTGTCCCTAATGGTTTTTTTAAAAAAATTTTTTGTTAAAATGAAAAAAGTTTTTTTTCTTTCCGTAATTTTTTCTGGTGCAATAAAAACAATTCTCATTTTTTCAGGAGCATTTTTTTTATTTAATTTTGGTTTAATCCCAGTATCATTTTTAACTATTTTTGGTGTAACACAATTTTTTACTGTTCTTAGTGGTGCAATAATAGTAAAATTTTCTGCTAAAAAATTTTTATTACAAAACTAATTATAATTAAAAGTCCAATTTTTTGAAAGGCCTTCTACAAAACAAGAATATTCAGATATTACCCAATCATCTGTTTCACTTATTTCATTAATTCTAAATCCATTGTTGCCATATTCATCATAACAATTACTTTGACCACAAAAAGGGTAATCAAAAACATTGTCAGAAAAATCATCATCAATAAATTCTAATATTTGATATAAATTTCCAAAAACAGATTTTTCATAAATAGTTACACAATATTCTTTTGAAATACACATTTGACTATTTGTAACCTCGTTACAAGAAATGTTATTAAGTTTTTTTGATTGTGATTCGATAATATCTAAGGGAAAATTTTCCCAAGCAATTATTGGAAAACCACTATACAATACTGGAATAAAATCTTCTTCAAAATCATTTTCTTCTGTCCATTCGTGAACAATTCTATTATTACACCAATCATTCATATTGTCGTACAAAATGTCTTCAAAAAAACTATTGTATGTTCTGGTCCATTTTGATTTGTCAGAATTGCTTTTGTCAACAGTTATATAATCATAATCTATTGTTCCTTTTCTTTCTATTCGTGAAAAAGTTTTTACTTGTTTTTCTTCTATTTTAACCCAAGCTTCACCATAGTCTCCTTCGTCAGTAAATTTAAAATGATATTTTGCTGGAACATTACCAACACAAAAATATTCTTCGTTTTGTGTTGTAACAGGATAATTACAATCCTTTGGGCAATTACATTTGTTTTCCCATTCTTCACAAATATCATTTCCGCAGTTAGAACAAATAGTATTTCCTCCCCCTAATTGTTCAAACATTTCACAATTATATTCTCCTTGAACAATACCATATTGTGCAATAATAGTTAGTCCATCACAACATTCTCCTCTTTTTTCACCAAGAAATGCTGGGCTCTGATATATTTCACCTGCTTCTAAACAATCTTTTAATTCTCCTTCTAATGGAACATTATTTTTAATAAAAAAAATTGTTATTATAATTAAAACTAAAAATATTATTAATATAATCGCGCCAACAACATTTTTTTGCATAAAAGAATAATTATTTTGTTGCTTAAAAGCTTTTTCTTATATTGCGTTTAATAATTTTCTAATAAAAAATTTGAACACAAAATGTTTTGTGATTAATATTTTAAATATTAATAATTAATCCTATGATAATTGAAGAGAGATTACAAATAAGTGATATAATTGCTGATTTTTTTAAACTTAATTCTAGAAATTGATTATAAATTAATAACTCTACCAAAAATACAATTAATTCTCCAATTATAATAAATTGTATTCTGTTTAACAAAAATGTTGGGATGACAAACCATAAATAAGGCATTGTTGCAAAGGAAGCAATAAATCCAACAAAAATAATTTTTGTTATACTTATTTTAGTTATTTTAAAAATTTTTTTTATTAAAAGTATTAAAACAAAAATTTCGATGATTAAAGTTATTATTAAAGAAAATAAAAAATTAAGCTCATACATTTCAACAGCTCATTCCAAAGAGACTTTTAAAAAAACAAATAATTGATTCAAAAAAATTTGGAGTTGTTATGTTTTGTGTAGGTGTTTTAATTTCAGAAATTGTTTCTAAAATAAGTTGATTGTCTGTAATTTCTTTTATAGTTAATATGATTTCAATTTTTGTTGTGGAATCAAAATTGCTTGTGTACCCTCCATAAGGATCAATTTCGATATTTGATGGGAAAACATTTGCAGAATTAAAATCAATGACATCTGCTTCTTCAAAATAATTTTTTGTGATTGCATAAATCATAAATTTATTAAATTTATATCCTTTATTCAAACAAACGTTTTGGACCAACTCAACAATTTCAAATCCAGTGTCATTAATCATTGGACCAGTAATTTTTCCAATAATAACATATTCATCAAATAAATCAATATTATTTATTGTTACACATTTTTCTACTGGGTGTGAGTCTGGTGGAATAATGTCTGCAAAAGCAAAACTTAGAGAAATTATTAAAAAAATTCCAAAAAACAATATTTTTTTCATATTATAATTAGAATCAAATCAGTATAAAAAGCGAATTCTTTTTCCAAAACCATAATTTTTTTTATAATCTTTTTCAGTATTAATAAATTATTTGTTTTGTTTGAGTAAAAACTAAAATAATAAATATTATTATTTTTCTATAAAATTTGGTTTTGGTAGAACCCAACTATTTGCTCGTAAATCAAAATCTTTATATTCTTCTACTTTGCTCACATCCCATTTAGACAAATCCTGATCAAAAAAACCAGCACTATAAAACATTCTACTCATGTTTGTGACATTGCTTACATCCCAGTTACCAATATTTTGATTAAAAGAACCTTCAGCATATAAAAAATCAAACATTTCGTACATACTTATTACATTAATTGTATTCCAATTGCCAATATCCTGATTAAAAGAAAGAGCATCAAAAAACATCTGACTCATATTAGTAACTTTGCTTACGTCCCAACCCCCAATATCCTGATTAAAGGACATAGCACTAGAAAACATTCTACTCGTGTTTGTGACATTGCTTACATCCCAGTTACCAATATCTTGATTAAAAGAAGTTGCATATTCAAATAAGCCAGCCATGTTTGTTACATTGCTTGTACATACTTTAGTATAATCATCTACCTCTGGGTTCATACTCCTTAACATTGTTTCATCAACAACTAAATAATTAATTCCATCAACATTGACATATTCACCAACTTCAACACCAGCACATTTTATAATCCCCTTATCTGAATAACTTTGACCATTATTTTCAGTACAACCAAAAAAAATAAAAAAAACTAGCAAACTCAAAAAAATAAAAAAAATTTTTTTCATAAGCATATTATTATTCTTGTTATTTAAAAGTGTTTTGCTTTTGTTTGGGTAAAAACTGAAATAATAATTAAAAATTTTTTTTTATTTTATCATCATTTAAAAATTATATAATTATTCCTACAATTGGAGCAAATATTCCTACAATAAATAAAATGACTGTTACCCAAAAAAGTTTTTTGCTATCTTTTTTCTCAGG
>JAQVAR010000064.1 GCA_028690725.1 Candidatus Iainarchaeum sp. | reverse complement strand
CAACATCTTTTGTTTTCCATTTGTTAAAATACTGCTTTTTTACAGCAAATAAACGAATCTTTTCTATTTTCTTCAAGACTAACCACCTGCATTAAAGCAGGTGCGACAAATGTCTTGAACCTATACAAATTTTCAAAATTAGTTATCTTTAAATACTACTTTATTTCTATTATTGTTTAATATTTTTGATTTTTTGAGGTGGTTTAATGTTTGATCAAAAAGGACAGGCTTTCAGTGTTTTCGAATTAATGATTGCTGCGATAGTTGCAATAGCAATTCTATTTGTTTTGCTACCAATAATAACTAATATTACTACTCCTACTGGTGATGCAAAAGCATCAATTGGTAATGTGATATCTGCTATTGGGGTTGGTGGTACACAAAGGACAACAACTTTTCAAATAGGTGCTAATGAAACTATTAGAACTTCTTATTTTTCTGATAAAGGAGTTGATGAAGAAGCAGTTTGTTTTGAGAGGGGTAAGTTTACTGATGCTCAAATAGAGATTGGTGATGATTGTCGTTCTTTTACTAATATGACTAATAGAGCAATTAATGCTAAGGCTTTAGTTGTTTGTGAGTATGATGCTGAAACTTTAGAAGATACTCTTGATATGATTGATGTAGATACTGATGAGTCTCCAACTTCTCTTTGGGATAGTGGTCAAGATTATGCTGGTTATAACAAGGTTTGTTTTGTTATATTAGAAAAAGCATGATTTTTTTGTAAGAGCTGATTTTTTGAAATCAGCTTTTCCAATTTTTTTAAAATTCTAATTTTTTTATTATTAATATTAATATTGTTATTTTTTTTAATCACTAATATTAATATACTTCTTTATTCAATAATACTTTTATTAAATGGGTTTTTGTTTATGAGTTTGAAAGAATTGTTTTCAGAGGAAAGTGCTTCTAGTGATTTTGGTGCTGTTTATATGATACTTGTTTTTGCGATAGCTGCTCTAGCATTAATTGTTGTTGTAAAACCAATGTATAAGAGTGCACAAAAATCAATTCCAAAATCAATTTCAAATTAAATTTTAAAATTCATTAAAATTTCTTATTAAAATTTTTTTTGTTATATTATTAAATTTATTTTTTTTTTATTACTAAGTTGAAAATTTTTTTTTGTATTATTAAATTATATTATATTATTTTTCCCAGAATTTATTTTTTTTATTTTATCTATTATTAGTTTATTCTCCCTAATATTAATATACTTCTTTTACCTTTTTATTTTATGTTTTTGTATGAAAAAGCACAGGTTAATTCTCCTTTTGAATTATTAGTTGCGATAATAATAATGGGTTTTGTTATTATTATTGGTTCTCAAATGATTGCTAGTGCTAATAGTCAAGTTTGTTTAACTGGTGCAGAAAGAGCAATGTCTGAATTCAAATTAAATTTAGAGGATACTGCTACTTTTAGAACTTCTAATAAGTTTGATTTTAAACCTGTTACTAATAATTGTTATAATGAAAACAAATCAATTATGAGAATTGAAATTGTTAAGGGTAATAGCAAGAAATGCGGGGCAATTTGTGATAGAGCAGTTGATTCTTGTTTTATAATGATTTTTCAAACACCTGATTTATCTGGTGGTTATAAAGAAAAATGTTTGAATTTGCCTGTTTATACAAGTTTTGTGAGTAGTGGTGTTGATTGCCCAACTACTGGTGGGTCTTTACAAGGGTATAATGCAATTGATCCTACTTCTGCTGAGATTATTTTGTCTGGGACATATGTTTTGAGAAATGTTGCTGCTGCAGGTAAAACATATCCTGAAATTTGTACTTATTGGAAGAGATGATAGTGGTTTGAATGTTAGGTTTTATTTTGAGTAAGATGCAAATGCTTCTTTTTGCTACGGGAATTTTTGTTGTTGCTTTAATGTTTTTGAATTTTGTTTCTGGAATCGAATTAAAAAATATTACTTCAAGCACTCTTGAATTAAATGCTCAACTGATTTCTGGCCAATTAGCAACAGATTCTTTTTGTTCATTACAATCATCAACTATCCCAGAATTTTTTAATTATGGTTTAACAAATAACAGATTGTATTATGAACTAACTTTTTCGCGTGTCAATTTTGGTGATTATAAAAAATTGATTCTTTCTATTAACGAGTATGGTAAGGAAGGAATAATTGATGCTAGAAGTGTTAATGTTATGGGTGATATTTTTTTGATTAATCCAAGTTTTATTGCATCTAGCGATCCTATTACTCAAGAAATTTTTGATAATGACAAAATTTCTTTGTATCCAAGGCAGGCTTTAAAAGGACAAGCTATTGCTCCACCAAATGCTTTTGTTGCTTTGAAAGAAATTAAAAGTAATAATTTGAGTTTATATATTATTCCTTGTACTACTCTTTCAAAATCTTATTCTAGCTCAGATGATACAACATATTATACTAATAATTGTGAAGAAAATGTTTTGAAAGTTGGTTGTTATTTGTTAAAAAAAGAGAAGGGAAATCCTAATCAAAATGATTTGTTAGGGCAATGTTTTTCTATTTCAAGAGGGGTTGTTCAAGAAGATTATTATGTTTCTAAAACAAATTTTTCTTGGAAGGATTGTATTGAACAAGGATATGCTAGTTAAATTATGAGGTTTTTGGATGTTTAATAAAAAAGGTTTTATTGGTGCTATTGGAGATGATTTGCCTTCTTTAATACCAATAATAGTTGCTTTATTATTATTTTTCACAGTTTTTTCTATTACTTTTAATTCTTATAATGAAAAAAATGCTTTGTTAAGAAAAAATATTTCTTTAATGAACATTTCTAGAGATTTGAAAGGAGATTCATTAATTTTGGGTGTTGATCAATTTCTTGGTAATTGTAATAGAATAAAATTTAATCAATATGGAGAAAATTTTATGGTTGCAATTTATTCTAATGATACTTTAACAGGAATGTTTTCTTCTGGAGAAAATTTTTTAGATGATTTTAAGAATCCTAATGCAGTGGATTATCCTGAGGATATCGAAAATTTTTTGAAAGGATTGGATGAAGATGGTTTAGAAAAAACTTATTTTTGTTATTATAAAAAAATTGGCGGTATGCAAATTAGTGATAAGAGAGCTAATTATCTTACAAGATTTTATCCTGTTGCTATTCAAGAAAAAGTAAGTATTGGAGAAACTGATTATTTGGTTGTTTCTCCAGGAATAATGATAATGGTGATTTGGTGAATAATAGAGGGCAAGCAGCATTAGTAGATTCAATATTTTTTTTAACAATTGTTTCAATAATTTGTACTACTTTATTTTTTTTTGCTATTAATTATGGTTTACAAACAGAATCTCAAATAAATTCTTTTTATTCAAGAGATTTTTCTAGTGACATATTGAAAGTAATAACATATATTAATGTTCCAAGAGATGGTAAATATATTTTGGAAACAGAATATTTTCAAAGTGATTATTTGCTTGCTTTGATAAAAGAAGATTATGCTGATAAAAGAAAGATGAGTGATTCAACTACTGATTCAATTGTTAGAACTCTTGATAATGTTGTAAAACCATTTGATGCTTCAATTGATTATGCTTTTTTTATAGCAAGTGAAAGTGAGAATAAATATTTGTTTTTGTTACTTGCTACTCATGAGTGTGAAAAATGGGTTGATTTTCAATGTGAAAATGTAGAAAGAAAATATTTTTATTGCGAGCCTAATAATAACAAAATTTTGGAAGAAAAAATTTTTCCTTTTGTTGGTAAAGTGGATAGTTCTTTTGGAAAAATAACTCTTTCTGAACAAGATAGACCAGATTCTCCGGGCAGAGCATTTATAATTGGTTTTAGTGGTTGGATTGTTA
>JAQVAR010000063.1 GCA_028690725.1 Candidatus Iainarchaeum sp. | reverse complement strand
AAAGATTTGCAAAGTGTAAAACAGGTTAATAATAATTTTTGTAAAATATTAGATGAAATTAATAATATAAAACAAAGGAGTATTGTTGATCCTAGGTTAAAAGAAAAGATTTCTGAAGAATTTAGAGAAAAAGAAATAATTGATATTTTTGCTAGTATAGAAAATGATTTTTTGGATTTGAAAAATCAATTATCAAAACAAGAATTTTTTAAAGAAAAAATAGCTGATTTTGTAGAATCATTGAGAACTAGAAAAACTTTTTCGTTTGAAGAAACTACAAAAACAATTTTGTTTATAGAAGAATTAATTTCAGTGTTAAATGCTGATTTGATTGTTATTAAACCACAGTTTTTAGGAACTGTTGATTTTGGTGAAATAGCAATTGAAATGGGTTTGCACAAAACTGGTTCTGGTATAGTAGTTCAAAAAGAATTATTTTCTGAAGCACTTGCTCTATTAATCAATAAAAGAATGTTTAGGAATATTATTTTTGAGACAAGTAATGCAAAAATTTTTTTAAAAGCAAGTAATGAAATAGTTATTGAAAGTGATAATCTAAATATTAGAAAAATTTCTCGAATACAATTATAATATTTTTTTTTTATCAAATTTTAATTTATATTAAAAAAGCACTTGCAGTAACACTTGAATCCCAACTGAATCTTGGTCTAACTTTTATCATTAAAACTTTTTCAGTATTATCATCTATTATCAAAGCAAATCCTTTTTGTTTTGGCATTTGCGAATATAATCTATCAAGATCAGTACTCATGTATGTTGGTCTTAATGCGCCTACTGACATTATGTCTGGTTGTGAAGTCATTCTATGTGAAATAAATATGTCACATTGTGATATTGCATCAGGATGTATTTTTTCAGGTCTTTGTGTTGCTAGTATTAATCCTAATCCTGGTTGTCTTCCTACTCTAACCCATTCTAATAAAACTGGTAAAGCAATATTTTTTTCATCTTTTGGCATAAACATGTGTGCTTCATCAATCATTAACCAAACTAATGGCATTTTACTACTCCTCTTATTTTCTTTTAATAATTTTATTTCTTCTTCTTTTCTAAACAACATTCTTTGTTCAAATAATTTTTTTCCAATTAATGCAACTACAATATCTTTTACTCCTTCTGCTCCAACAGTTTGTCTATAAGCAGAAACATCAACAACACTAATTGCCCCCGGTTGTGCTAAATCTTGTATTTTTGTTCCATTTTTTTCTATTAAACCCCACGACTTAACTATTTGTAATCTATTAACTAATGATTGTTTTATTGAATTTTCTGCTTCAACATCATTTTTTATTGCAGAAATCAGATCATCTATTCCATAATAAGTACCAATTTTTTCTCTTACTTTTTGAATTGTTCTAGAAATTAATATTCCTTGTGGGTCCATCCAATCTAATCTAAACAAAGCCATCCATTCTGTTTCTTCTAACTCAGAACATTTTAATGTGAATGCTCCGTCAATTGGTAATCCTTTTTCTTTATAAAATTCTATTTGTCCTTGTGGTACAAAAACTTTTACATTAGTTTGTTCTGATTTTAAATTCCATTCATCCAACATTTTTTTGTCTTGTTCTCCAGCAGGTAATTTCAAACCCCAAAATATTCCAACAGTGTCAATTGTTATTGTTGAAACCCTGTTCTTAATAGTTGGATCAAGTCTAGCCATTTCTTCCATTAAAACTGCTAACGTATAACTATTGTGAATTATTATATCGTTAGCAACAAAATTGTGGTTTTTTGGAACAGAAATATCATATACTTTTGTTTTCTCATTAACCTCTTCAATACTTTTTATTTCATCCCAATAAATATCTGATTCTGCTAATAATTGTATTAATTCATTTTCATCAGCAATAGCTATTTGTAATAATTTTTCTCTTGTAGGAGAATAATTAATACTTGTTCTCAAAGCTTTTGAATTTTTGTAACCAATTTTTTTTCCAATTCTTGACCAATTTTCTGGCTTATAATAATCCCAAATTTCTTTTGGGATAGTGTCTTTGTTAGCATTAAATTTTCTTTCTTCGAAAAGTCTTTGACATTCTTTTTGTTTTAATTCTTTTTCTCCAAAAAAACCTATTTTGTCAATAAATTCTTTGCAAAAAATTCCTTCAATTGTTATTTCAAAAGAAACAAAACTTTTTTTATTTAAAATAATGTTTTTTGTTCTCAAAGTCGAAATAATACCAAATTTTAGTAATAAGTGTTGAACTTGTTTTATCAGTTTTTTTGAACTCGAACAATAACCAATCCTAAATCTATTTTGTTCTCTCCAAATCGTTCCATCACAAGAAAACATTCTATTTAATAAAAGAGAAGTTTTTTGTTGACTCAAAGAAAAAACTTGTTTAGGTAATTCTTTTTCAATAGCGAGTTTTCCATACATTCCAAGAGAAATTAACCAATCTCTCAAATGATTCATGTGTTCAAAACTAGTTCCAATAGCAAATTTTCCATTTTCTCTAACACTATTTTTTACAACTAATTTTGGATTACTATTTACAACTCTAAATTGCCCTTCATTATTCTTCATTTTTTTTACAATCATTCTTTCATCAAAATCTTTTACTGATTTAAAAAAATCTTCTTGTATTTTTTTATCAAAATTAGTAAACCAAACAGCTTTTTTTCTAGTGTGTCCTTCAGTAGTCAAATAAGCAATTAATTTTACTTGTGATTCAGTCAAAAAAGTGTTTCCAAAAAAACCTATTTTTCTAGGAACCGCAATTCTTTTACCAACTTGTAATTCACAAACAGGTTTCCAACCATCAATAGTAAACAAAGGATGTTCTGGCGTAAGAATAATTTCTCGCCCAGTACTAGTTTTTATTTTCAATACCTTATCAACTTCTCTCTCAAAAAAGTCATCTTTCGATTCGATATTTAATTTAAAAGAATCATTTAAAGCAACAATTTTTCTAGAATCATCTTTCAAATCCTTTATTTTTGTTAGAGTTCCGTCTTCCAACAATATTTCGGTGTCTCCATGAACACATTTTCCTCCTCCTCTTTTACCACAAATTAGCATTAAGTGTGGTCTTGAAACATCAATTAATATTTCTCTTCCCAAAACAGGTACTTCTCCAGAAGACATTACTACTTTTCCTAAATATGCAGTTCCTTCATTACCATATTTTTCTAAATCTTTTAAATCTCTTCCTAAAACAACAGGTTCTTGTGAAAAATTTTCTTGCATATAAACCAATGGAAATTCAAATATAATAACTTTTCTAAGAGTATTTTTTACAAAAAATAAAAATTTAAAAATTTTTTTTAACTAGATTTAACAAAAATTTTCATTAATATTATTTTTTTGTGAATTTTGTTATTATGAGAAGTATTTTATATCTGAAAATAATAATCTAATAATGCGGGATTTGACTATTTTAAAAACTTTTTCTGGAGAGAGTAGTAATGCTTGGAAAACAAAAAAAAGTTCTTTAATAATTTTTAAAAATTGGTTTTGTGCTTGGATTGCTTCAAGATTGCCTGGAAAAGCAAAATTATTTTTTTATAAAAAAATGGGTGTTAGGATTGGAAAAAATGTTCAAATAATGCCCGATGTTAGAATGGAAATTTTTTTTCCAGAAGAAATAGAAATTGGGGATAATGTTGTTATTGGTCAAGAAACATTTATTTCAGCACATGAATTTAATGTTCATGAATTTAGGTATGGTAAAATAATTATTGGAAATAATGTTCTTATTGGAGCGAGAAGTTTTTTGTTACCTGGAATAGTTATTGGTAATAATTCAATTATTCCAGCAAATACAACTATTTACAAGAATGTCCCAAAAAATAGTATTGCTTTTGGTTCACCATTACAATTCAAAGAATTTAAAATTAAAAAAAATAAATAATTTTTATTTTATTAATTTACTTCAATTTTTGTTTTCTTTCCAATAAAGTCAATTTCTAAAATATT
>JAQVAR010000062.1 GCA_028690725.1 Candidatus Iainarchaeum sp. | reverse complement strand
GTAGGATAAACTTTTTTATCAAGTTCCAAAATTGTAGAATAATCTTTTTTATTAATTGTTCGAATATTCATATTTTTTCATATTTTTTATTAAATTTCTTGTTTTCTATATCTTAATATTGCTACTATTCCACCCATATTGTAAATTGTTGTTTCTTGTGGGTTTTTTGATGATATAATATTTATTTCGCCACCAAATTTTTCTGCTAAATCCATTATTTTTTCTGTTTCGTCTCTATTTTGTAATAAATATGTTTCACTAATAATTATTTTTTCTATAATACCATTATTTAGCTCGTCTTTTATTTTTTCTATTCCATATTCTGCTTTATTTTTTGATAATTTTTCTAAAAATTCTTCTATTAATTTGCTTTCTTTTGTTAGTTGTAATTCTTTTTCAATATTTGATAATTTTCCAGATGTTATTAATTCTCTTAAACCAGTTTCTCCTATTGAGTTAATTGTTTCAGTTATTATTTTTCCAGTGTATTTTCTTTTTTCTAAAATGAATTTTTTCAAATTATCTTTTGTAAAGCCTGGGCCCACAATAAAAATCTTTTTTGGATTAATCATCAATATTTTTTTTAGTATTTCTTCAAAAAAATTGCTTTTTTGCTCTTCAAACATTTTTCCTTGTTTTTTTGTTCTAATTAATGCTTTTTTATTTATTGAATATTGATTTATGAATGCTAATTCGGCGCTTTCATCATCTAATATTATTGTTAACATTTCTGAAGTAGCACTTTCTTCTTCTGCTTTTTTTAATCTTTCAATTTGCCATTTTTGTATTTCTTTTTTTATAATTTTTAACTTTTCACTTATTTTTATATCAATACTTTGGTGTGCTTTTAATTCTATAAACTCTTTTGGTTTTCCATCTAATATTATTCCGCTGATTTTTAAATTTTCACTAAACTCTTGAAAATGAATATTTTCTACTAATAATTTTACAAAAATTACTTGTCTAATTACTTTTTCTCCTTCTTTTGAGGGTTTTATTTTTCTATCAGTTTTTCCTAATATAATATCATCTTTTTGAATTATTTTTTCTAAGTGCCATAAATCATCGATTGTTTCTGGTAACACAATAATTTCGTTTAATTTTTTGTCAATTTTTATTATTTTCATAATGATTATTGGTTTAGAAGGGTTTTAAATAAATTCGTAACAAATTTTGTTTAATGGTTAAAAAGGATGTTGCATCAATAGTTGAAGCAATAATAAAAGATGAGGATGACAAAATTCTTCTTTTAAAGAGAAGTAAAAAAAATACTTTTTTTAAAGAAATGTGGCAATTAGCCGGGGGTAAAGTAGAATTTGGGGAAAATATTAATGATGCTTTGAAAAGAGAAATTTTTGAAGAAACTGGTTGTGATTGTAGTCAATCAAAATTAGAAAAAGTTTTTTCATTTTATGAAAAATTTAATGGTTTCAAAGGAACTCTTTTTTTAATGGTTTTTAGTTGTAAAATTGAAGGTAAACCAAAAATGTCAAAAGATCATATAGAATATAATTTTTTTTCTCTTGATGAAATTAAAAATATTAAGTTAACTCCAATTTCAAAAAAATCTATTTTTGGTTAATTTTTTTAATTATCATTTATAATATTTTTTTTGTTTTTTTTGTTCTTTATCTAGGACAGAATCAAATTTATTTATTCTTGGTCTTTTTGTTTCATTGTCCCTTCTTACTGTAATATTTAAATATTCTAATAAATTATTCATTCCATCTTCAACATTAAAAGGGCCGTAAGCATTTCCTTTAATTGCGGGTTCTCCTTTAAACACCATTATTTTATCACTAACATAATCGACAAATGTTAAATCGTGGTCAATTATTATTGATGAACAACGTTTTATTGCAATATGATTTCTAATAGTTTTCCCAATTGTTAGTCTTTGTTCTACATCCATGTACGCTGATGGTTCATCAAGTAAATATAAATCTGCTTCTTGTGCTAAACAAAGGGCAATTGAAACTCTTTGTAATTCTCCTCCAGAAAGTAATTTTGCTTTTTTTTCAAATAATTCTTCAATTTCCAAATTTTTTATTATACTATTTTTTATTTTTTCCAAATTTATTTCTTTAAATAATTCTATAACTTTTTTTTCTCCATTATATGAAATATATTGTGGTTTGTAAGAAATTTTTATTTTTTGTTCTAATTTGGTATTATCTGGGTTAATTTCTTTTGCGAGCATTTTCATAAAAGTTGTTTTTCCTATTCCATTTGGCCCAACAACCCCAACAATCTCATTAACATTAATTGATTTTGCTTTAACTTCTAATTTAAAATCACCAAGTTTTTTAATTAAATTTGGCCATTCTATCATTTTTTCTTTTTTTTGTATGTTTTCATTTTTAATATTTGAAAAAAAATTAATTTTGTGTTCTCTAAATCTATAATTTTCTTCTTTTGAATATCCATCCAAATAATTATTTATTCCTTCTTTTGTTGTTTTTATTTGTGACACTAATCCATATACTCTGGGTTTTCCATAAATTAAATGTACTAAGTCACTTAAATAATCAAGTAATATTAGATCGTGTTCAATAACCATTACTGCTTTTTTTTCTGAAAGTTTTCTAATAAATTTTGCGATTCTCAATCTTTCTTTTATATCTAAAAAAGAAGTGGGTTCATCAAAAAAATATAGGTCTGCTTCTTTTAACCCAGTTGCTGCAATAGCAATTTTTTGAAATTCTCCACCTGATAATTCTTCTGCATTTCTTTCTAACAATTTTTCTATTCCTAAATCTTTTACAATTTCATTCAAAGCATTTTTTTCGTCTATTTTTTTTAACAAATCTTTTACTTTTCCTTTAACATTTAATACTTCTATATTTTGTGGTTTTAATGCAATTTTACTTTCTCCCGAATAAATTTTTTTAAAAAATGCTTGTGCTTCTTTTCCTTTAAAATATTCTAATATTTTTTCTTTAGAAGTTTCTTCTTCTCCAAGGTTTGGAATAATATTTCCTGATAATATTTTTAATATTGTTGTTTTTCCTATTCCGTTTCTTCCAATAAGTCCAATTGTTTTTTCTTTTTTTGGTATTGGGATTCCGTGTAATCTAAACATGTTTTTTCCATATGCGTGTATTGGATTTTCTAAATTAAAAGAAACATTAATTATGCTTATTGCATTAAATGGACACCTATTTTGGCAAATTTCGCAACCAATACATAATTCTTCAGATATTTTTGGTTTTTCATTTTTTTCATGTGTTATGCATTCTTTTCCATTTCTATTGACTGGGCAACTCTTTTGGCATAAGTAATTACCGCATTTTTCAAAATTGCATTTCTCATAATCAATTACTGCAATTCTTTTTTTATTATTCATAAAATATTTTTTCTAAGAAAAGGTATAAATACCCTCACTCATGTTTTTCCAAAATAATATTTTTATTCAAATCCATTATAAAAACAGTTTCTTTAATATTTATGGTTTTATTACAAATTATCATTCCACTTGCTGTGTTTCCAATTAAATTATAATTAACATTATTACAATTTAAATTACTATTTTCAAAAATTTTTTCTTCTAGTTCAATAGAATTTTCTTGGATACAATTCAAAATTTCAGTTTTTGGTTTGTCCCAATTACAATCTTGTATGGATTGGTTTAATACCATTTCATAATTAGTTATTTTTATTTTTGCTTCAATTATTTGTTGTGAAAAATCAATTCTTTCATTGTAATAATAATTTCCACTTAACATTGTTATTGAAACTATAAATATGCTAATACTTATTAAAATTGTCATTATTCCTTTTTTGTTCATTTAAAACCCTCGCAAAAAGTATTTTCAGAAAAATCTTTTGAATCCTTATTATATGTTATTATTATATCACAGAAATTATTTTCATTATTTATTGTTTGTGAAAAATCATTAAAATAAAAAGCATTTATCCTGTTACATTGTGAACTTGTAATAACAATATTTGTATTATAATTATCTAAAAAATAAGTGCTTGTTATTG